>DASVHD010000041.1 GCA_036382775.1 bacterium
TTTGTTATCGCTTCGCGATCATGAGATCAATGAAGCCCCTGACGGGACATCCAGCTATCCCCCCCACCCTAACCCTCCCCCTCGAGGGGGGAGGAATAAGGAGAGGGTGAAATCAGGAAATTAATGAAGATAAAACCCATCTATGTCGTATTCATAGTTATCGGCGCGATCGCCATTATTGGCATCAGCTTGGTCATCGCGCTCAGCATAAAAAGCTCGCCTTACAGCTATGGGAGCATCGGCGTTATCGAGATCAATGATGTCATCGTATCGTCAAAGACCGTGGTCAAGGATCTGAAGAATTTTTGTGACGACCGGTCCATCGCCGCGATCCTGGTGCGGGTCGATTCACCGGGCGGCGGTGTCGCTGCGTCCCAGGAGATCTACGAGCAGTTGAAGAAAACACGCGAGCAAAAAAAGATCGTGGTTTCCATGGGCGCACTGGCGGCTTCGGGCGGATACTATGTCTCGCTCCCGGCCGATGTGATCGTCGCCAACCCCGGCACGATCACCGGTTCAATCGGCGTCATTATGGAGTTCATGGTGATCAGTGATCTGCTGAAAAAGATCGGCGTCGATTTCGAAGTGGTAAAATCGCGCGAGTTCAAGGATACTGGTTCGCCCTACCGCAAAATGAGCGATAGGGAAAAAGGACTGCTCAAGGATATGGTTCTTGACGTTTATGACCAGTTTGTGACCGCAACCTGCGAAAGCCGCGAACTGGACCGGGATACCGTCCTCAAGTATGCCGATGGCAGGGTCATGACCGGTCGTCAAGCGAAAACGATAGGGTTCGTGGATACCCTGGGCACCTTTGAGGACGCGGTCAAGATCTGCGGCGACCTGATCGGCATTGAAAAACCGGTGCTTGTATACCCTCCCCGCCGCCTGAGCATCATCGAATATTTTACCGAACCTATCGAGGAAATGTTCAAACCGAAACTGCAGTATCTTTGGAAATAAAAGGCGGAATTTAGAAATTAGTATGTAGCATGTAACATGATGATCTTAGTGGCGCTAATAATGAAAAATCGACCCAAATTACTCATTTTATTCCTTTCTGTCCTCGCCTTAACGATCTGCAGCCAAAATTATAACCCTAAACTGCCCGCTTATTTGAAGGCGGAAAAAGAATTAAGGTCGAGGGTCACGCCGGAACAGGGTCTCAAGGACTCCATTGATATGCTTGCGGCTAAATTTAATATCAACCCGGAGCGAGAGGTCGTCCGCTTTAAAAGCAGTCCGCAGTCGTGGGTGCGGCTTCTCAACGATATTCAAGGGCGCAAGACAAACAACAAGACTGATACGACGAAGACAAAAAATGAAAAAAAATAAGCATTTCGGTGTGATCGAAGGTTTTTACCGTAAACCTTACTCTTTCACCCAACGGCGTGACCTTCTCAAGTTCCTGGCAGATATTGGTCTGAACACTTATGTATATGCGCCAAAGGCTGATATTTTTCACCGTCGGCATTATGAACGGTCATATCCGGCGATAATGCTTAAAGAATTCGGTGAATTATGCGAAATTGCGGGAAAAAACGGCATTATGTTCAATTATGCTTTATCACCGGGCAAAAGTCCCAATATCAAGATCATAGCAAAAAAAATGATGTCTCTTTATGATTCCGGCATCCATCATTTTAGTATATTATTCGATGATATCAATGTTCCAATGGATGAACGAACCGCCAGAAAACAAGCCGATACGGCAAACCGTTTGTTTGAAACATTGAAGAATAAAGATCCTAAAACTGCTCTTTTTTTCTGCCCAACACAATACCGGGGTTTTAAGCAAACCGGTTATATAAGCACGATCGGCGCCAGTCTGAACAAAAACATCAAAATTTTCTGGACTGGTCCCCGGATCATATCGCTGCGCATAACCGTCAAACAAATCGAAAAGATCACCAAAATTCTTAAGAGGCCGCCTTTGATCTGGGACAATCTGTTTGCCAACGATTATATTCCTCCCGGGACGATATTGCGGTTTCCCTACAAAGGGAGGAATCCGGGTATCGTTGACGGGGTTGCGGGGATAATGCTTAACCCAATGAATGAATACAAGGAATCAAAGCCGCTTATCTATACCGCGTCAAGGTTTTTCAAAGATCCGTGGCATTACAAACCGCGCGCGGCGTGGAAAGAAGCAAGCCGGATCTACAGTTTACACACATAACGCCAGAAGCGTTCGTTTAAATCCGAAATTCGAAGCACTAAATTCCGCTTCGTGTCGAATACTCAGCATGAGACATAAACAATATCAAAGCACTAATTTTCTAAATCCAAAACTGTTTAGAACATTTGAATTTGGGATTTTGGATTTATCTAGGATTTCGATATTGGGATTTCGTGCTTGATCAATGTTTTTTGCTGCCTACAAACCACGGAATACGGTCCACCGTCTTTATTCGGCCGTAATAATCACGGTTTTTTTCGTAACCGTTGTACCGCCCGCCTTTAGTTCGACAAAGTAAATTCCTGATGATAAATGTCTCTCCGAGCGGTCCGTTAATGGCCAGGTAAACTTACGGGGGCCGGTCTGAACCGTGCTCGGTACGTGAAAATATTTCACCAGTCTGCCAGTTACATCAAAGACCGAAAGCCCGCCCGTAGTGCTTTTGTCCAAATCAACAATGATATTTAACTTATGCTTTACGGGATTTGGATAGACCGCGAGATACGGATTAGCTGGAAGTTCTTGTTTCATCACCGGGTTCTCATCGATGCCGGTCATGCCGAACCAGCGCAGTATCTCGTCGAGAACATCTTTGCGCGATAGATAACCGGCCCAGGGAGCTTTATTTATCGATTCGAAACCAAACGCGAAATAAACCACCTTGTACAGGTACGCCCCGTTGTTGTACCAGATGCCGGCACAACTGGTCAACACGGAATCATAATAAACGAATTCACGCGCGAAACTGTCGGCGGCAATGACATCGCGCGAGTACTGGTTGTTTGCTCCGTTGGAACCCACGGATTGGAACTTACCCAGTCGCGCGCCCAGTGAATCTGAAGGGTTGGGGAAGATCTTGTACGCGAGGATAGAATCGCTGATCAGCCGGGCGTGCAAGTAATCCTGGTAGAACGGCGACGACCCGATCTCTTCGCCGATATTCTGCCCGGTAATGAGCAGTTTGCCGCTGCCGTCGAGAAACAGCATGAGGCTCTCCTGTTCCGCCGGGTTAACGGTACCGCTTTCCGTGCGACCGGTAAACCAGATGATAATATCGTTGGTGAATTCGGGCATGCGGCTAACCGGGAATAGGCCCTGCTGAGAAGGCACCCAGATCTTATATGAAACGCCCAGCGAATCCAGGATGAAAGAGTAGTACGCATTGTAACGCGCCAGATCGTCGCGGTTTATGATCGCCAGATCTGCGGCTGATGTCAAGAACGAAAGGTCAGTAACGGAATCAGGCGTTACGTAAATGCACGGCTCGGCAAGGTCAGGGTACGGGATCCTGGTCTTGACTTCGACCCGGTACAGTGAATCGATAAGGTCGGCAGTGAACGCACCGGTCAATGAATCGACAAGCGCGGTGTCAAAATAACAATGAGTGGTGTCGTCAATGAATTCAAAGTAAACGCGTGCCGCAATACCGCTTCCCTGGACCGAATCGGATACGCTGCCCTGAACTACTCGCACCGGCCTGACAAATAGCGTATTGTCTATGGTATCATTGAACGGCCGCTCATCGCCGGCATAATGGCAGAATGAAACGAAGCCGTAATATCCGGTATCAACCGGGATCCAGGGAAACGCGAACTTAACCGTATCTTCCTGTCCCATTTGCAGGCTGATCACGGTATCGGCCGAAAAGACGCCCGATATGCTGACACCCACCGTATTCAGCGGCATCCATCCGCAATTGACAGCGGTCGTCCACATATAGATCGAATCCCCGGTCAGCAAGAAGTCACGGGGACCGCGACCGCCCGTACCGGTCACACCGGCATCGTAGATCCTGATCGAATCCATTAAACCCTCAAAACCCATGAACACCATGTAGTTTGAGACCCAGGTATGGTCCTGGTTCTGGTTCCATCCCCTGGTCGGCGGCACGCCGCCATCATCGTCATAATCCTGGACGAGCATGCTGTCGGTCAAGGAATGATGGTAAGCAAGGTAGTTCTGGTTATTGCAGATACGACCGGAAAAATTATAGGCATTGGCGTACCAGATATTCCAGGAATTGTTCCAATTCCCGGCGGGCTGAAAATACTTCATTAAAGGAAGATAGGTATTGAGCCATGCGATGCCGGCGCTGGTATCGGCGTCAAAGATGGAACGGCACAAACCCCAGACCGCCGTGCCTCCGGACATCGCCCAGATCTCGTCATTGATATTGACGGCCGGGTCTTGTTCGATCCACAGCCGCACGCGTTCGCCGTACAGAAGAGCCGTGTCCTTGAAGGCCTGATTGTTCAAGTCTTTTCCATATAGGTAGAGCATCCCGGCAGCCAGCGACGTGGTCTTCGGATGAAGCCGCCGGTAGTACTGATCGCCCACGACAAATGAAAGTGGGTGCGCCATCATATAGCTGATGCAGGTATCCGCGTACCATATATAACTCGAGTCGCCGAACACCCACCGGAATTTGCTTTCGGCAAACAGAGCGAGGCCGCAGTTCCACACGCGGTAATACTCGCTTCCCGAATTTTCTTCATTGTAGGCAGGATGATTCATGACGTAGAACCAGGCACGCCGCAGGTTCACGGCATAGGCGGTATCGCCGGTGATTTCGCAATACCGGGACCAGACCCAGATCGCCTGCTGGGTATTGTCGGTCTCTACGACACTCAGTTGGTCTTCGCCTTCGATTATGCCGCCGAATTCAGGATCGATAGAATCGCTCACCTGCATGCGGGCGACGAAAGCCGCCGTCTGGAATAGCTCATGGATATAGCTCCAGCGCTGCCATTCGCCACGGGCAAGCGTGAACTCATGCTGCATGACCGGCGCCGGTCGGGACATTCTTTCCGCTCTTTGAAAATCGTCGTGCTCCCAGAATGGTGTGCCCGACGCAAAAACCACTAATAAGACGAATACGGCAACGATCAATTTAATCTTCATGATTATGAAACGTTATACACGGATAGAGAAGAATGTCAAGTATGAAATAGTTCGTTTTTTTGGCATCGCTGCCCGTATCGTCCATCGTTGATCGTCTGTCGTCACAAGCATTCCATTGCCGAATAGCCACGCCGTATAACGAATGACGTTTGAGCTGAACATGTAATATATCGGCCGCGCTTGACATCAGAAGCGCGGTAAATACAATGTATTCAATAAGGAGGACGGCATGATCTTTGACGATATGGAAGATACCAATAAAGGACCTTTTTGCAAACCATTTGGCCAGTTATATTATGACAACCTTGAAATGATGCCTTCATTCCAGGTTATTCAGGCTTACCTTTCGTGCCTGCTCGATGCGCAGGACAAGATACAAAAGGCGATCGCGATCCTCGAGGGCGCTTTGAAAAAAGGTTCAGACCGGCTCAAGGAAGTCAACGCGCCGGCCGATGTCCAGTTCTTTTTCGGCAAGATCATCGGCCTGCGGGGTCTGATCGAAGAAGAGATCGAAAGGCTGACAAAAAGCCGCCGGCTCATTGACGAACTGATCGCCGGTTATTCGGAAAAAGGCGTGTTCTGCGTAAGTTTGAAAGAATTCATGACCGCTTTCGACGCCGAGTTCAACGTCAAGGTGGAAAAAAAGAATGCCGATACCGATGAACTCTACTACGCGGATATCAAAGCCACTGACCTTGCCGGCAGCACGGGTTTTGATCACCTGAACAAGATCATGACGGGATACCTGCTGAAAAAGCTGATAAATAAAGGAGAAGACACTAAACACTAAACGGTTAAAACATATATCAAGCACGAAATCCTAATATCGAAATCCCGCTTCGTGTCGAATACTCAGCATGAGACATAAACAAATCCTAAATCCTAAATCCTAAATTCAAATATTCTAAACGTTTTGGATTTGGAGAATTCGTGCTTTGCTATTGTTTAGTATTTAGGATTTCGGATTTAGAATTTTATATGTTATCGCTGCGCGATCTCGAAATCAATCCCCTCGATGCACCTGTCGGTGCAAAATCCTCGGGACGCTGAATTTTTCAGCTGAATCAAATAAGATTCAGGGAAAATTCGCGGAAGCCCCTGACGGGACAACCAGCTATCCCCCCCACCCTAACCCTCCCCCTCGAGGGGGGAGGAATAAGGAGAGGGTGAAATCAGGAAATCAATCCCCTCGATGCACCTGTCGGTGCAAAATCCTCGGGACGCTGAATTTTTCAGCTGAATCAAATAAGATTCAGGGAAAATTCGCGGAAGCCCCTGAAGGGACAACCAGCTTTTATTATCGCTGCGCGATCAGGAGATTAATGAAGCCCCTGAAGAGTTACCTGATTATTTCTGTCGTTCAATATCAAAATCGATGAAATCACAATGGTGGATCAGGATCGCTTCGGCGGAACGCGTGACCTTCTCCCCTTCATCCGAATGAGCCGCAGCGATATGCGCAACTGCTAGCGGTAAACCAGCTTCCAGTGCCAGTCCATAACCTGATACCGGATGGCGCACGAGCCTCCCGTACTCGCTTTTACGGTAAGCACGGTTTGAATATTCGTACTCCAGAAGCTTACCGACATCGTGGATCAGGCCGCCCGCGATCACAATGTCAAAATCGAGGTCTTTTCGGACCCCCGCTACCGCCATTGCCATTTTAGTCACTGACCGGGTGTGCTGGATCAATGTTTTTTTCGTGTTAGTAAGCAGCGTGAACGGGACCTTCCTTATATTATTGGCGTTCCACTTACCTTTCTTTGCGGCCAGGATCCAGGCTTCGATGACCCCGGCACGAAGCTTTTTACTTTTTATCAACACGATTTCCGGAAAAATCTTATTGAAAAATTTTTTATTCATGGATTGGTCCTCCTCATTTCCTAACCCCTTGATCCCCTGATCCCCTAATCCCCATATCCCCTTTACTTTTCAGGTATTTCAGCAGACCACCGACACTGATTATTTCCCTTTCCAATTCTGGCATTGGCTCGGTCTTGAGGACCATACCCTGGGTTTCATTTTTTATCTCTCCGCGCGCAATATCGATCTCCAGCATGTCGCCGTCATGGATTTTCCGCGCACCCGCAGATTCCAGCGCAGGCAGCGCAGTGTTAACACAATTGCGGTGAAAGATGCGCGCCAGGGAAACGGCGATCACCACGCTGATACCAGCGCCATGAATCGCGATCGCCGCGTGTTCGCGTGATGAACCGCAGCCAAAATTCCGGCCCGCGACAAGGATATCGCCTGGCTTGACGCTTTTAAGGAACTCAGCCCCGCGCTCCGTGCCTTCCATGGCATGACGCGCCATTTCGCTTTTATCGGTTAACGGAAGGTATTTACCGGGATAGATCTGGTCGGTATCAATATCATCGCCGAACAGCCAGGCCCGACCGCGGATCAACGCGGGCGGCGACGCGGACTGACGCGCACGTTTCATCGGCGGCGTCATTCGATCTCCCTGGGATCGGTGATCTTGCCGGTCAGGGCGGTTGCTGCCGCCACGGTCGGAGAAGCGAGATAGACTTCCGCGCCTTTGCCGAGCTTGCCGATAAAATTCCGGTTTGAGGTCGAGACCATGGTCTCACCGGGCGCAAGGATGCCCGGATGTCCGGTCGTGCACAGTGCACAACTGGGGTTCGTAACGACCGCGCCGCTTTCGAGAAAAATGTCGTACAGACCGGCTTTGAGCGCTTCCCGGGCAACTTCCATGGTTGCGGGCACGATGATCAAACGCATACTCTTTTCCACGCGCTTACCTTCGAGGATCCGCGCAGCCAGCTGAAGATCTTCAAGCCGGCCATTGGTGCATGAACCGATGAAGACCTGGTCGACAGCGGTCCCGGCGACCTCGCCGACGGGTTTGACGTTATCCGGTGAATGTGGGCACGCGACCAGCGGTCCGAGTCCGTCGACGTCGAACTCGACTGTTTTCTCAAATTTTTCGCCTGAGTCCGAGCTGATCGATCCAATCTTGCCAGGCACCCTGTCTTGGATAAATTTAAGGACTGCGGCAGAGGGTTCGATAAAACCTATATCACCCGACATTTCGGTCACCATGCTGCAAAGCGTGATCCGCTGAGCCAGCGACAGTGAATCGACCAGAGGACCGGTGAATTCGAGGGCGCGGTTAAGCGCACCATCGGTGCCCATTTTTTTTATTATTAAAAGTATTACATCCTTAGCGGTGACATATTCACCAAGTTTACCCTTGATCACGATCCTTACCGTTGACGGCACCTTGAACCACAGCCGGCCGCAGTACATGCCGGCGGCAATGTCGGTCGTGCCCATGCCAAAACCTGCCGCGCCAAGCGCGCCGAGCAAGTTCATATGGCTGTCCGTGCCTACTATGATATCGCCGGGTTTGACCAGACCGTTTTCGAATAGGATGTGCTGACCCACGCCGGTATTAATATCAAAGAGCCGGATGCCCTGGGTACTCGCGAAATCACGCAGCCGCCGTTGGTTCTGGGCGACTTTTTCATCGCGTGCCGGGATATGGAGATCGAAGGTGATCGCAACGCGGTCCGGATCGAACACGGGAGAGGAGCCAAAGCTGTTCTGGTATTCTCCAACGACATTGGGTCCGCCAAAATCGCGCATCGCTACGAGATCAAGATCGACCCAGATCAGATCGCCCGGCTTCACGGGTCTACCCGAGGCACGGGAGAATATTTTCTCAATGATGGTCATTTGATGCATAAATCCTAAACACTAAGCTCTAAAACCTAAATAATATCAAAGCACTAATTTTTCCCCCCCCGCCCTTGCCCTCCCCCTCGAGGGGGGAGGATTTAGGTGGGGGTGAACACTTGAATTTTGAATTTTGAATTTGTTTATGTCTCATGCTGAGGATTCGACACGAAGCGGGATTTAGCATTTCGGATTTAGAATTTATCTGTTATCGCTTTCGCCATTTCCAGGGTCGTTGCCTTGCCGCCCATGTCGTAAGTCCGGACATTGCCTTCTTTAATAACCCGCACGATACCGTTCTCAAGGCGGCGCGCCCGCTCATCGTCTCCTAGCCACTCGAGCATCATCCGCGCCGCGAGGATCGTGGCGATCGGATTGACCTTGTACTGACCGGCATATTTGGGTGCGGAACCGTGGGTCGGTTCGAATACCGCATAATCCACGCCGATATTCCCGCTGGCACCGAACCCCAGTCCGCCCACCATCTGCGCACAGAGGTCGGAAATTATATCACCGTAGAGATTGGGTGCCACCAGGGTGTCATAATTAAATGGGTTCTTGAGCAGCCACATCGTAAGCGCGTCGATGTTGGCGTCATCCACATTTATCCCCTTGAATTCTTTCGCAATGTCATAGAATGTTTCCAGAAAAAGACCGTCGGTCATGCGGACCACGTTCGCTTTATGGACGCAGGTGATCTTTTTGCGCTTGTGCCCGGACGCGTATTCGAACGCGGCGCGGATTATCCGCTCGCATCCTTTGCGGGTATTGATCTTCATGGAAATGGCGGCGTCGCGCGGCACCTTTTCCATGCCCTTTATCCGGAACATTTCGTCGGGTACCGGGAAGAATTCCACGCCCGAATACAGGTCCTCGGTGTTTTCCCGGAAAACCATGAGATCGATGCCTTCCCGGTAATTGAGCGGATTCCCGGCATATGCTTTGCACGGCCTTTTGCATATGTAAAGATCGAACACCTGGCGCATCCGCACGATCGGGCTGCGGTACACGAACCCTTTGTTCTGCACCGCCGGCGCCAGCTCCTTGTCCGCCACGCCTCTTGGTTTGGACGTGATCGCTCCGAACATGGCGGAATCGGTCGTTTTCATCATATCGATCGTCCGCTGGGGCAGCGGGTCGCCTTCGCGGCGCCAGAACTCCCAGCCGATATCGCCGGGTATGTATTCAGCGTCGAACTTGAGCGCGTCCAGCACGATCCTGGTCGCTTCCAGCACGTCATTGCCTATGCCGTCGCCCGGCAGCCACGCGATCTTGTATTTTGCCATTATCGGCCTCCGTTGGTTATCAGCAGTCGGTTATTGGTGATTGTCGATCGCCGTCGGCCATAAGCCATTAGCCGCTGACGACTTTGCAGCCGTAAATGCGGTATTTTTTATAGATCTTTCCACCCACCTTAAGGATCGTATTGTTTATCAGGTAATTATCTTCCAGGGTCCAGGATAGTTCGCCACCGGTGATGCCCATGCGCTGACAGTTCCGGATCGTATCCAGCATCATGCACGCTTCGATCCCGAGCTTCTGGTACTGCCGGCGCACGCCCATGATCATCAGGCGAGCCTCCTTTATTTTTTTGCGGTAATAAAGGAATTTCAGCATTTCGACCGGACCGAGCCGGCCATTGAGTTTTTTCAAAATGAAATTGTAATCCGGCACCGTCAGTGAAACCGCGGCCGGCTCGCCGTTTATCTCGGCCAGAATAACGAGCTCGGGCACAATAAGGTCCTTGAGGTTTTTTGCCAAAAGGTTGAACTCAGCGTCAGTCATCGGCACGAAACCCCAGTTGCGGCTCCACGCGTCATTGTATATTACCTTGATCCTTTTCACTTCATTGGAAAAATCCGCCATGCTGACCGGCCGGACCTTCAGGTCCTGCACGCGTTTGCGTACGATCGAACACATCCGTTCCAGGTACTCAAGAGGCCGCCCCTGGGCTTCGATATAAAAAGCGTAGTAGTCCTTTGCCTTTGTCAGGCCGGCGGCCTGGGCAAGCTTATGGTAGTACTCAGGCGTATAGGTCATCATGATCATCGGCGGTGAAAAATATCCGTCCAGCAAGAACCCTATCTCCTCGTTGGTCGAGGGGTTCAAGGGGCCGATGAATCTATCCATGCCCTTTTCATAATGGTAACGCTTTGTTTCCTCGAAAAGGGCGCGGGCTGCGTCCTCATCATTGTCACATTCGAAAAAGCCGAAATACCCGGTCTTTTCCTTCCAGAAATCAATAAAGTTGTGATCGATAATCGCGCATATCCTGCCGGCGAGGTTCTTGCCGCGGTATGCCAGGAACATCTCGCGCTCCGAGTGTTCCCAGAAAGGATTGTGTTTTTTGTCCAGCAGATTCTTGACTTCGCGTTTGAGCGGCGGCACCCAATAACGGTTATTTTTGTATAATGAATAAGGAAGATCTATGAAATCGTTCAGTTGTTGGTCGGTAGTTACCGGTACGACCTTTATCATGTTCTGTCAGGATATCATACCGAACGAACGGCCGCAATCTTTGAATCTTTCAAGTACGATCTTGATATCCTCGTCCGTGTGCGTCGTCATGTAACTCGTCCGGATCAAAGCACGGCCGGGCGGCGTCGCCGGAGACCTCACGGGGTTAACAAAGATCCCGTTCTCAAAAAGTGCCTTCCAGAACGCAAAGCACTTGTCATCATCACCGATGATCACCGGGATCACGGGCGTTGCACTGTTACCCGTGTCAAATCCCATTTTTTTAAAACCTTCTCGCACGCGCTCCGTGATCTCCCAGAGCCGCTTGCGTCTTTCCGGTTCGTTCTTTATAATGTTCAGCGCGGTCTGCGCGCAGATAACCGACGCGGGCGTCATGCTGGCCGAGAAAATGTTCGACCGAGCGGTGTGACGAATATGGGTTATCGCGTCTTTTTCCGCGGCTACAAAACCGCCCAGGGACGCAAAGGATTTGCTGAACGTACCCATGATCAGATCGACGTCATCCAGGACCCCGAAATACTCGCTGGCGCCTCTCCCGTGTTTGCCCATCACGCCTATGCCGTGCGCCTCGTCGACCATGAGACGGCAATGGTATTTCTTTTTGAGCCGCACGATGTCTGACAGCGGCGCCAGATCGCCCTCCATGCTGAAGACGCCGTCCACGACAATGAATTTTCCCTTGTTCGCGGGGAGCCCCTTGAGCAGCCTTTCCAGGTCATCGACATCATTGTGGCGGTACTTTTTCACCTCGGCGAACGACAAACGGCAGCCGTCGATGATGGAAGCATGGTCCTGGCGGTCAATGATAATGATGTCATCCTTGCCCGCGATCGCGGAAATGATCCCCAAATTTGTCTGGAAACCGGTGGAAAAGGTTATGGCGCCGTCCTTGTCGAAGAAACGGGCCAGGCTATCCTCGAGACGCACGTGGATGTCGAGCGTGCCGTTCAAAAAGCGCGATCCCGAACAAGTCACGCCGTATTTTTTTATGGCGTGGATGGCGGCATCCTTCAAACGCGGATCGTTCGCCAATCCCAGGTAACCGTTGGAACCGATCATGATGAATTCCCGGTTACCGATCTTAACATGGTGATCCTGGGCCGATTCGATAGGCGTGAAATACGGGTAGATCTGAAGCTCGTGTGCGCGGTTGACCGCGTCAACCGTCGCTTTGCATTTTTTATAAAGGTCCATAACTCAGTATAGCGAATTTTTCGTTTTAGTCAATCCTTTAAAAGCATTTATCATGGCGCGGTAAGGCCGTTAGCTTGGTTTGGGGATAATTGGCAATTGGTGAATGGTTAAATATTCAACCATATGACCTTTTAACATTTTAACCATTTAACCAATATTTATGCTTTCACGTGATATTCCGCAAAAACCAGTTCAAATCGAAAACGCGTTTCAGGTCGGCGGGTTTCAGCAAAACCCCGACCCTGCGGTCAGCGGCCGCAACCTCGGCCAGGCTTTTTTGTGCTTCGATCGCTTTAAATGACAAGGCCTGAACGAGATCGTATGAATCCCTGCGGCTCATCCCCTTTTCGATAAGACGGTTCATTAGCTGCTGCGAGGCGTATACACTGCGGCTGTTAGCTATGTTAGTTGCCATGGCTTCAGGGAATACGTTCAAATTTTTAAGCACCCAGCATGCCTTGATCGTGATATAGTGGACAAGATAAAAGGTATCGCCGATGACGATCCGCTCGACCGAGGAATTCGTGAGATCACGCTCATGCCACATGTTAATGTTCTCATAAACGGGAACCAGATAACCCCGGATAACTTTAACCAGACCGCAGATACGTTCGCAGGTGATGGGATTCTGCTTGTGAGGCATTGCCGAACTGCCTTTTTGACCTTTGGCGAAAGGCTCGGATACCTCGCCGATCTCGGAACGCGACAGATTCCTGATCTCGGTCGCGATCCTTTCGATGCCGCACGCATACAAAGCCAGGACCGAGATGAAATAAGCAAGGCGGTCACGGGGGATCACCTGCGTGGATACGGGTTCGGCTTTGAGACCGAGTTCGGTCATGACCAGTTTTTCCACGCGAGGCGAAAGGATCGTGTAACTGCCGACCGCGCCCGACAGTTTGCCGTATGCGATTTCCCCGCGCGCGCGCACGATGCGCGAACGGGCACGGAGCATTTCCTGCCGCCAGGAAGCAACCTTGTAACCGAAGGTTATTGGCTGGGCGAATATGCCATGGGTCCTGCCCATCTGGGGCGTGCGCCGGTATTTTTTTTCAAGCACGCCGAGAATATCCAGCAGCGGTTCCATTTCCCCGACGATCACGTCGGTCGCTTCCAGGATCAGGAGTGCGAGCGCGGTATCGACCAGGTCGTAGGAGGTCATGCCGAAGTGAAGCCATTTTGCCTCTTTGCCCAGTTTTTCACGCGCCGCCTCCAGGAACGCGATCACGTCGTGGTTGGTCACGCGTTCGATCTCGTTGATCCTTTTTTCAGTGACCGTCACGGCAGCCAGCCGGCGGCCAAGACCGCGCGGAATCAGTCCCATCCTTTCCTGAACCCCTGCGACCGTCGCTTCTACCTTCAGCCAGGTCTTGAATTTATGATCTTCGCTGAAAACCTTAGCCATTTCTTTGGTCTTGTACCTTGCGATCATTCGTCACCTCCCGTTGCCATGGACCGTTTTCATGCGCCCACGTAAACCTGAACAATAAGACCGCCGCGATCGACGATGAAATAAGTCGCCGGCATGGTTTTCATCGCTTCCTTGAAATCTTCACGCTTATTTATCCGCCTGCCGCCGACTTTAAGGATCACGTCGCCGGGCATTAGCCCGAGTTTCTCACCCAGTGTTCCCTTGTCGACCCGCACAACCACAATCCCGCTGGGGTAACCGAGTCCAAAACGGCGCGCGAGATCGGCCGTTATATTTTCCACGTGGATACCCTGATAGGCACTTCCTGCTTCTTCGTCCCGATACTCCTTGACCTGGATCGCAACGTCAAGGGAATCATCGGTTCTCAGGATCGCGATATCAAGAGTATCGCCGACGAAAACATCGGCGATCATCCGCTGCCAGTCGTGCATCGTGCTTACGCCTGTGCGATTGACGGCGATTATCCGGTCGCCCTCGTGAATGCCGGCCTGGTCTGCCGGGCTGTTCGCTTCGACCGTGCTGATCAGCAAACCCCGGTTATCCTTGATCGGCATGGCGGTCGCGAGGTTATCATCAATATTCTGGACGTAGAGGCCGATCCACGGGGTCCGCACCATGCCGTATTTCTTGGCTTCTTCGATGAATTTCTTAACGACCGCTACCGGCCGCGCGAAACCGATACCCTCGGAACCGCCGCCCGAAGTGAAAATGAATGTATTGATACCCACGATGCGGCCTACGATATTGATCAATGGACCGCCCGAGTTACCGGGATTGATGGCGGCATCGGTCTGGATCATATTTTTATAAACCCGCTCCTCGTATGTTGATTTTATGGAACGACCCAGGGCAGAAACGACGCCAACGGTCACGGACGGTCTCGTGTCCTCCAGCATGAAACCGAAAGGATTGCCCAGGGCGATCACCCATTCACCGATCATCAGATCGTCACTCTCCCCTAATTCCGCATACGGCAGGTCTCCGGCTTCGATCTTGAGCAGTGACAGGTCGTTGGTCCGGTCGCCGGCGATGATACGAGCATCGTACTGCTGACCCGAAGGCATGGTCACGCGGATCTTGGTCGCATTGGCGACCACGTGTTCATTGGTCAGAACATAACCGTCTGATGAAATCAATACGCCCGATCCCAGACTTTTGACTTCCTGTTGATATTTTTGTTCCGGGAAGAAATCACGGAAAAAATCCCTGAAAAATTCATCATTAAAAGGAGAAATCGAAACGACCCTGGTCTGGGTGACCGTGATCGACACCACGGCGGGGCCGACGCGGTTGGCAGCAAGAACGATGGCATTAAGGCGCTGCTTGGAAATTTCATCGTTGAGTTCCACGAGTTTGAGATTATCGGGAAAGAAGCCGGCCGTCCGGTTACGGATGGCATTGATGGCGAAAAAAACAACGACGCATAACAGCACACCAATGCACGCCATGATCAGATCGCGCAACTTCATTGAACTCCCGATCGCAAAGCGATATTAAATGCTGGTTGTCCCGTTCCTTGAAATCCTAAATACGAAATACTAAATTCCGCTTCGTGTCGAATACTCAGCATGAGACATAAACAATATCTAAGCACGAATTTTCTAAATTCAAGACTGTTTAGAACATTTGGATTTGGAATTTTGGATTTATTTGGGATTTCGATATTAGGATTTAGTGCTTTCGGTATGCTGTTCTGCGTCCCGAGGCTTATGCACTGATACGTGCATCGAGGGGATCGGTCTCCTGATCGCGACGGTGTTGCTCTCATCGGCTCTGCCAATCCTTCAAAAAGCGCTCGATACCGGTATCAGTCAGAGCATGGCGCACCAGTTGGTTGAATACCTTGTACGGGATGGTGGCGATGTGACAGCCGCAGAGTGCCGCCTGCCGGACATGCTCGGGATGACGGACCGAAGCGAAGATGACCCGGGATGCTAACCCGTAGGTCTCGAGTATCGACAAGATATCCTGCACCACGTCGATTCCTGGATTACCAATGTCGTCAAGCCTGCCGACGAACGGACTGATGTATGAAGCGCCGGCTTTTGCGGCCAAAAGCGCCTGGTTGGCGGAAAAAACAAGGGTCATGTTGACGTGGATGCCCTCGGCTTCCAGCGCCCTGGTGGTTTTCAACCCCTCCACGGTGCAGGGGACCTTGACCACAATGTACTCGCTAAGACCCGCGATATCCTTTGCCTCCCGGATCATGGCTTCGCTCTTCAGACTGAGCACCTCGCCGCTGACCGGCCCTTTTACGATATCACAAATGGTCTTGAGGATAGACCGGTAATCGCCCTTTTCTTTTGCCATGAGCGACGGATTGGTCGTAACCCCGTCAAGAATGCCCCATCCCGCGATCTCCCGCACCTCTTCCACATTGGCGGTATCAAGAAATAATTTCATAAACCTCCCTTATAAAAATCGTTGAACGTTAGTAGGCATCGCCGCCCGTAAAGACCATGACTTATTACCATACCAGCAGCCATGCCGTACAACGACAAACCATCAGTATATTACTTCCATCAAGCACAATCCGTGGGGCGGCGCGAAATAAAGGTCGGTTATCTGCCCTTGAAAAACCTTTTCCGTATCCGCGACCGAGTAATGACCCCGGCTTACATCGACCGCAAAACCGATGATGCCGCGGATCATTTTCCGCAGAAAACGGTCGGCTTTGATTTTTATTATAATCCCGGAATCATGTTCTGTCAAGTTCAGTTCGTTCAGCACGCATACCGTGCCGGTATCATCACCGTTATGCACTGAAAGATGCACAAAATCATGCTTTCCCTGCAATCTTTTGAAAACCCGGTCCATGGCCGGCAGTTCCAGCGAATACGTGACATGCCATGCATACCTTGCCAGGAATGGGGACGGCTTAAAAATAATATGGTATTGATAGACCTTACCGACCGCTGAAAAGCGGCTATGAAAATCCGGGCTGACCTCGGCGATATCGGCGATAACGATGCTTTTGCCGACGAGCGCGTTTAGGGCACGGCAAAGATCTGACACGGGCATACTGCTGTTGGTCTTGAAGTTTGCGATCTGGCCCTGGGCATGGACCCCCTGGTCAGTGCGGCCGGCGCCGTGCAATTTTGCCGGCTCGCCGGTCACACGCAGCAGAGCGGCTTCGACCTCGCCCTGAATGGTCCGCGCGTTCGGCTGGTACTGCCATCCATGAAAATCCGTCCCGTCGTAGGTGATCACAAGCTTAAGGTTTCTCATCATCCCATCGCAGCTGATCATGCAAGCGGCAGCATCACCCTGAATGTCGTGCCCTCCCCGATCACACTGGTTACTTCGATCTTTCCGTCATGCGCTTCGATAATGCGCTGCGATATTGAAAGCCCCAGACCCGTGCCGCCTTTTTTTGTGGTGAAAAACGGCATGAATATCTTCGGCAGATCTTTTTTGGCGATACCGTGTCCCTCGTCACCAATCGCGATAACACCCCATTTTTCCTCGCTCGATGTCTTTATCGTAACGACCGATCCAACGCCGCTGGCTTCGTATGCGTTGCTCAGGATATTGACGAGGGCGGCTTTCATGCGGTCGGGGTCGGTCATTATGCTAAAATCCCGGTCTTCCCTGACCACGCTGATATTTTTGCCGGCGAAACGCGACGCTGCTTCAAGCACCGCCTCGCTGATTATGTCGCCAATGACGACGCGGTTGAGACGATTGGGCGCGAATTGCGCGAAATTCAAGAAATCGGTCACGATAACATTCAGACGGGTCGATTCCTTCAAAGCCATGGCGACGAAAGGCCGGATCGTCCGGTTGGCGGATTTTGATATCACCTCGAGTGAACCTTTGATCGAAGCCAGGGGGTTTCGTATCTCATGAGCCAGCGATCCGCCCAGTTCAGCCAGCATCTTCGTCTGTTTGGAGATACGCGATGATTCTTCGAGCCGCTTTATGTCGGTAAGGTCCTGCAGCACGCCGAGCGCGCCTTGAGCATCGGGGATCCGGGCGCAGGACAGAAAATAATACCGTTCCTTGATGACCAGTTCCCGGGCGACGACGGTTTCCGGGTCTTTGAGAAATTTTGCGATCTGGAGATGCGCGTGCGAACGTACGGTTTCATCCTTTATGTTCGTAAAGACGATATCCCCTCCCTGATCGATCGTGATGATCCCGGACGGCAGGTGGCGGATGATTTCTTCGGTGGTAAGCTTAAGCTTCACCACTTCTTCGGTCCGAATGCGGTAACGTTCGGACAGGCTGCCGCTCAGGATGGCGGTGAACAGGAAGAGGAGTGAGAACATGTAGAATCGCTGCATGACCAGCCCGGTTGGGACTTCGGTCCTGAAGATATCGACGATGATAAGTCCCAGGAAGAAAATCACGGTGGCCATGCTGATGATATAAGCCCCGGTGCGGTACAGCTGGCTCGCGGTCGCGATGATCAATATGATATAGAGCAACGGGAACATGCTTTCGATGCCCCGGCTGAAATACACGACCGCTCCGATAAGGGGCACATCTGAAAGAAAGATAATATATTGAAGGACCTTTTCCCCGATCCGTATTTGCAGGAGCAAAAAGATCATGGCCAGAATAAAGGACGAAAGAATAATGAACCAGAATTGGGTCGGTATCTGATAATGAATGGGATACGAGGTCGTCAACAGCACGAACGTTATGGTTAACGGATGGAGGAGAATAATGCCGGTGACCGGATTTATTCTGTCAGTATACGCCACTGGAGAGTACCGGTGATCCAGTCCGCGAACCGGTGCGTATTAAACTTTAATGACCCCTATTCACTGATCGTTCCTGCCAGCTGGAATATCGGCAGGTACATCGAGATGACCAGGAAGCCGACGATCCCGCCCAGGAAGACCATGATGATGGGTTCGAGAGCGTTGGTCAGGTTTTCCACGGCCTGATCGACTTCCGCATCGTAGAAGTCGGCGACTTTAGCGAGCATATCGTCGAGACCGCCGGATGCTTCGCCGATCGCGATCATCTGGGTCACCATCGGCGGGAAGATATTGGTCTTGGCCAGCGGATCCGCGATATTCTCACCGCCCTTGATCGAAACCCGCGCTTTCAGGATCGCATCCTCAATGACCCAATTACCGGCGCTCTTGGCCGTGATCTCAAGGGCATCGATGATCGGCACGCCGCTTCCCAGCAGGGTCGACAGCGTCCTTGAGAAACGGGCGATCGATTGTTTCTTGTTCAGGTCGCCGAAGACCGGCACTCTCAGGAACAATGGGTCCATTGCCTTGGCTCCTGATTCGGTCTTATGCCAGCGGCGCAGGATCGTGAACAGCGCGATCCCGCCGATAATGACCGGCAGAATACCGACCTTGGCAAAATTAGACAGCGCCATGACTAAACGCGTCATTGCCGGCAGCTCGGCGCCCATGCCCGAGAACATGCGCGCGAAGATCGGGATCACGAACAGCAACATGACCGAGATCGCGCCGACCGCGACGAGACTGATGATGGCAGGGTAGATCATGGCGCCTTTGATCTTACGCGCCAGGGCTGCCGATTTCTCGAGGTATGTCGCAAGGCGGGCGAGAATGACGTCGAGTGCACCGCCGGTTTCGCCCGATTCGACCATGTTGACGTACAGGTTATCGAACACCTTCGTCTGGCGCCTTAAAGCATCGGCGAGCGATAGACCGCCTTCAACATCGCCGCGGACCTCGTTCAGGACACGCTTCAGGCTCTGGCTGTCGGTCTGTTTAGCCAGAATCTCAAGACAGGTCAAAAGCGGCAGACCGGCATTGAGCATGGTCGAGAACTGCCTGGTGAAAACGGCGAGAGCGCGTCTCGAGACGCGTCCGCCGAAAAGCGAGAACCCTTTTTTCTCTTCTTTGATCTTAATCGATGTCGGGATTATTTTTTTCTGGCGCAATGCAGCGACAATATCGGTCTGCGACGCAGCGGTCAATTCACCGCTGGCGGCGGCTCCGGTCGCGCTTCTTCCCTTCCAGACAAATACCGGCATATTACCTCCCTTTCCTTACTGAAAAAAGCGAAGTTTTGAAGGTGTGAAGATTTGAAGTTATGATTCTTTTTCTGTCTGTTTTCATCATATCTTCCTAGCTTCCCAACCTCTTATCTTCAATCCTTACTGCAGCACCGGTGATTTCTGTTCCACCATGTGCTCAAATTCCTCAATATTCGGCGAATAGTCGAACGCGGTTTCAAGCGTTATCAGCCGTTTGGCATACAGATTGTACAAAGCCTGGTTCATCGTTTGCATGCCATATTTCTGACCGGCCTGGATATGCGAATATATCTGGTGTTCTTTTTCATCGCGGATCAACGCCCGCACCGCGGGCGTGGCGATCAGAACCTCGGCGGCCAGCACACGTCCACCACCGATCTTTGGCAACAGTTGCTGCGTGATCACACCTTCGACCACGAACGCCAGCTGCGACCGCACCTGTCCCTGCTGGTGCGACGGGAAAATATCGATGATCCGGTGGATCGATTCCGCCGCCGAGTTCGTGTGCAGCGTGGCCAGGGTCAAGTGACCCGTCTCCGCGATCGTCAAGGTCATGCCGATCGTTTCCAGATCTCTCATCTCGCCGACCATAACCACATCGGGGTCTTCCCGCAACACGTACTTCAACGCGTTGGCAAACGACTTCGTATCGCTGCCAACCTGCCGCTGGTTAACGATCGCCTTTTTATGACGGAACAGGTATTCAATGGGGTCTTCGACAGTCATGATATGGCAGTGACGGTCGCTGTTGACCTTGTCAATGACCGCCGCCAGGGTCGTGGACTTGCCGCAGCCAGTCGGACCGGTCAAAAGGATAAGACCCTTGGGCCGCGAGGCCAGTTCCTGTACCACCTGCGGGATCCCCAGTTCCTTGAAACCGCGGATCTCGAACGGAATCGTGCGGATGGCGGCCGCGATACTGCCGCGCTGCTGAAAACAGTTACCGCGGAAACGGCTCAGGCCGGCAATGCCGAATGAAAAATCGAGTTCCCATTCCATCTCGAATTTCTTCTTCTGCTGGTCGTTGAGCACGCTGTAGGCTAGCTGCTGGATCAACTCCGGGGTCAGGATCTCATAGTTCGTCGGCACGAGCTCGCCGTCAATGCGCAGCATCGGCGGAGCGCCGGTGGTGAGATGAAGATCGGTCGAGTTCCTCTGTACCATTTCTTCCAAGAGCTGCTTCATTGTAACCGCCATTAAACCTCCTTAGGTGTGGCTAATAGCTGATCGCTAATAGCTGATCGTAAACATAATAAAATTTTATTTTCGTAATTCATGCTCGTCAAAACGACGCCGTTTCCCTCATGAGCTCCTCGACGGTCGTGACGCCCTTGATGATCTTGTCAATGCCGTCGTCCCGGAGGGTTTTCATGCCTTCAAGCCTCGACTGCTTCGCCACTTCATCCGATGATGCGCCCTTAAGGATCATGTTTCTCATATCCGGTGATATCGGCATCACCTCGTAGAGCCCGACCCGGCCTCTATATCCAGATTGCCCGCAGTTGGAGCAGCCGGCGCCCTTGAAAACGAGATTATCCGGGAATGTACCTTCCGGAATGCCTGCTTCCTCGAGCAGCTTGGGACTTACTTTTATCTGTTCTTTGCACTTGGGGCATATGCGCCGCACGAGCCGCTGAGCCTGGATAAGGAGCAGCGCGCTTGCTACCAGGTACGCCGGTATGCCCATGTCCACCAGACGGTTGATCGTTGTTGGCGCGTCATTGGTATGGATCGTGGAGAAAACAAGATGACCGGTAAGCGCCGCCCTGATCCCGATCTCGGCCGTTTCCGTGTCGCGCATCTCGCCGACAAGGATAATGTTGGGCGCCTGGCGCAGGAAGGCACGCAGCGCCGCGGAAAACGTCAGGCCGATCTCTTCGTGGACCTGAATCTGGTTGATGCCATGGATGTTGTACTCGACCGGGTCCTCAATGGTCATGATCTGCCGGTCGGGTTTGTTCAGACGCGAAAGGGTTGAGTACAGCGTCGTGGTCTTGCCGCTGCCCGTGGGACCGGTGACCAGAACGATGCCATAGGGGCTCTCGATCACTTTCAGGAATTTTTTCAACGCTTCCTCGGAAAATCCCAGCTTGGTCAGGTCAAGCATGAGCGAGCCACGGTCCAGGATCCTCATGACCACCTTCTCGCCAAAAAGCGTCGGAATAACGGATACCCGCAGGTCGATCGTCTTCTCCCCGACCACGATGTTGATGCGGCCGTCCTGACACAGACGATGCTCCGCGATGTCCATTTTGGACATCAATTTTAAACGGGTTACGATACCGGCTTTCAAATTAAGCGGCGGGGACTGCTGCTCTTTCAGTACGCCGTCGATCCTAAAACGCACCCTTGTATTCCTTTCAAAATGTTCGACGTGAATATCCGACGCGCCTTTGGTAACGGCGTCGGCAATGTAGAAATTGACAAGCCTGATGACCGGTCCGCCCTCGGCATCGGCGCGCAGTTTCGACTCTTCAACCTCTTCATCGATCCCGGTCTCTAAAAGCTCCATATCCTCGACCCCTAGTTCCTTGGGCCCGGACTCGACTTTGACTTCGGCCATGCCCTTGGTCATTTCATAGTAAGTATCGAGTGCCTGCCGGATGCTCGACTCGGAAGCCAGCACCGGCGTTATCTCCATGCCGGTGATGAACCTTAGATCCTCGATCGCGCTGATATCGGTCGGGTCGATCATGGCAACGGTGATGTACCGGCCTTTGCGGTCAATGGGTAGAACTTCATAGTGATATGCCTTTTCAGCCGGTATCAGCTTCAGTACGGTCTCTTCGGGTATGATATAGTCGAGGTCAACGACTTCCATTTGATAGAGATTGCTCAATTGCGCGAGCAGTTTCTGTTCATCGACGAATTCCAGCCTGGTCAGCACGCTTACCAGCCGCTGTCCGGTCTCCTTTTTCTCCTGGATCGCCGTCCTGAGCTGGTCTTCGTTGATGAGCCCGTTCTTTACGAGATATGTTCCCAGTCTTTCTTCCATTTAACGCTCCAAGCGGGCCTGCCTATTGCTCCACCATTGTTTCGCGGATCACTTCTTCGACGGTCGTCACTCCCTGGCGCAGCTTTGCCAGGGCCGATTGCCGTAGGGTCATCATGCCTTCCTGGACCGCTGCCCGTTCGATTTCGGCCGTCGGTACGCGCTGCAGGATCATATCACGGATCTTAGCGGTCACGACCATGTTCTCAAAAACGCCGATCCGGCCCTTGTAACCCGTGCCCCGGCACTCCTGACAACCTTCGCCCTTGAAAAGGGGATGATCTATCTTTTTCGGATCGATACCCGCGTCGATCATGACCTCAGGGGCGTATTTCGTTTCTATGCGACATTTCGTACACAATTTTCTAAGCAGACGCTGCGATATCACGGCCAGGATCGTGGAGGCAATAAGGAACGGTTCGATTTCCATGTTGACTAACCTGGTGATCGTCGCCGCGGCAGAGTTAGTATGAACGGTCGACAGCACCAAATGGCCGGTCAAAGACGCACGGATCGCGATCTCCGCGGTCTCGAGGTCACGGATCTCACCCACCATGATGATATTAGGGTCCTGACGCAGGTAGGAACGAAGCGCCGAAGCGAAGGTCAGACCGATCTTCTCATTGACCTGCAGCTGATTGATGCCGGTCAGCGAGTACTCGATCGGATCTTCGGCAGTCGTGATATTGGTGCTGATGTCGTTGAGTTCGACAAGCCCCGAATACAGCGTCGTGGTCTTACCGGAACCGGTTGGGCCGGTGATCAGCACGATGCCATATGGCGTCTTGATCGCCCGGCGCAGCGTTTTCAGCGTCGATTCTTCAACTCCCAGCAGGTCGAGGTTCAGCTGGATCGCCGAGCGGTCGAGGATACGCAGCGCGATCTTCTCGCCGAACAGTGTGGGCACCGTGGAAACGCGGATGTCAATGATCTTATTGTGCACGCGCGCCTTGATGCGGCCGTCCTGCGGCAAACGTTTTTCTTCGACCTTCAGTTTTGACATAACCTTGATCACCGTAGCCAGGGCGCGGTTGAGCTTCCGCGGCGGCTTCATGACCTCATGCAGGATGCCGTCGATGCGATAACGGATCCTCATGTCATTCTCGTACGGCTCAATGTGAATGTCGGAAACGTTCAGGTCGACCGCGTCGGTGATGATCTTAGATGCGAGCTTCAGCGCCGGACCGCTGTCGCTGTCGTCAGCGACGTTGGAAAGGTCTTCCTGTTCCTTGGCTTCCGTAACATTCACGTTGTCGATTGATTTAGCCGAAGCATCACCACCGGTTTCGGCGGTCTCGATCTCGTACATGACATCAGAAAGCATTTGTTGAACGTGGTAATGCTCGTTAATGATCTTTATTATGATATCCTCGGATGAAACGACGGGTTCGATATCAAATCCAGTCGCGAATTTAATGTCCTCGATCGCGGCGACATCGCCCGGGTTCACCATGGCAATGGTCAGAGCCCGGCCAAACCGCCGCACGGGCACGACCAGGTATTTAGCTGCAAGATCGGCAGGAATGAGCTTGAGCACCGAATCATCCAGTTTTGCCGCCCTTAGATCCATCGATTTAACACCGAAATGCTTGGATAGCGCGACCAGCAAATCCTCTTCTTTAAGCAAACCCAGTTTGATCAGGGTCGCGCCCAGCCGTGTTCCGTCTTTCTTTTGCTCGTCTAAGGCCCTGGTGAGCATGTCCTCGGAAATCGTTCCCTGGCGGACAAGTATCTCCCCTAGTTTCATATTGTATTATAATATAATTAAAATTCACGACTTGTCAAGAGCATGTTATAGTTTATCAGGTTATCCCACAGGGACACCATTCATTAGCAGGGCAAGGTCATGATCCCGCACCGCGGGGCTTCAGCCTTGCTAATGAAGTCAGGATATCAGAGGGAAAGAAACCAGAGTATCAGGCTGTCAGGCTTTTGCTTTCCTGATTTCCTGATGACCTGATATCCACTCCCTGATCTCCTGATGGCCTGATAACCTGAACTATTGACTTAATTTCCATATGCCATATATTTATCGGTGCGCTTGGGCATTGATATCCTGCAGAAAAACGGCTTTAAAGAACTGAAAGGCATGAAAATCGGATTATGCACAAACTACCAAACAACTGATAGATTTTTGCGGCCAACGATCGAATTGTTCAATGATCACCTAAAATCCCGCCTCAAGGTCATTTTTACTCCAGAGCACGGACTATACAGTGCCCTACAAGATCAAATCAGCGATCATGATACCCGCTTTGGCAAAGTTCCGGTCATCAGTTTGTACGGCAGAAAATTATCGCCGTCAGAGTGTGACATGGCAAGCATTGATGCGATGGTCATCGACCTCATTGATATCGGCACCAGGTACTACACTTTTACTCAAACCGCGATTTTGTGCATGAAAGCATCTGCCCGGTCGCGTAAACCAGTTTTCGTGCTGGACCGCCCAAATCCCCTTGACGGAATAAAGGTTGAAGGACCAGTGCTGGAATCAAGTTTCAGTTCCTTTGTCGGCCTGTACCCCTTGCCGGTACGGCACGGCATGACGATCGCCGAGATCTGCAGTCTTGTGAATGCCGAATATCATATCGGGTGCGATCTTCGCATTATCCGGATCAAGGGGTGGAAACGCGCATGGTCCCATATTGACACGGGATTGTCCTGGACCATGCCGTCACCTAATATGCCATCACCGGAAACGGCTCTTGTCTATCCGGGCATGTGCCTGCTTGAAGGCACTAATGTTTCAGAAGGGCGGGGTACGACCAGGCCATTCGAGATCTTCGGCGCGCCCTGGGTCAATCCCTCCGGCTTGGTTTTGGAACTCAACAAAGTTGTAAAACAGGAAAGGCTTGCTGGCGTCCGGTTCCGTCCTGCTTTTTTCAGTCCCACGTTCAGCAAATTCGCGAACAAGGTCTGCGGTGGCGCTCAAATCAGTGTCACGGACCCGCATCGGTTCAGGTCGTTCCTGACCGGGCTCGCGGTCATCAAGACCCTGTTCAAACGGCATTCAAGCTGGTTTGCCTGGCGTTTGCCGCCTTATGAATATGAAAAAAAGAAACTGCCCTTTGATATCCTGACCGGCAACTCCTGGATCAGGAAATCTATTGAGCACGGCGAACCACTCAGAGTGATCGAACGGAAATGGCAGAAGGGCATCATTAATTTCCTTGCATTAAGGCAAGGATACCTGCTATATAAATAATAAAGACATGAACGCGATAATACTTGCTGCCGGCCTTGGAGCGCGGCTCAACCCTTTAACAGATACAACACCAAAACCATTATTGCCCTTGATGAATAAACCGATAATCGGCACGATCATTGATAAGCTGGTCCATACGGGTTGCGCAAAAATCGGAGTTAATGTATATTATCAACATAACATTATTGCCGATTTTTTATTGAGATATTCCTCATTGATTAAGATTTCCCTTGAAGATGAACTTGCAGGCACCGGAGGAGCTTTTCTAGGCTTTAAAGACCTGCTGGATGACATGATTTTGGTCCATAACTGTGATGTCGTGTCGGAGATCGATATCAATGAATTGTTCACTATCCACCGGTCTAAAAACCCGCTGGCTACCATTGCCCTTACAAGGAATGCCACAACAGACCTTGTCGCTGTCGATGGCGACCGCGTAAAACAGTTCAACAAAACCGCCGGTGCTAATAATTACACGTACACGGGCATCGCGGTCCTTTCCCCCAGGATCACGGATTATTTCCCATCCGGCCAGCAGCGTTTCAGCCTGGTCGATCATGTGTTCAAGAATGCTTTAGCCAATAATGAATATATCCTGGGGCACGCGGTCAAGGGAAAATGGATCGACATCGGCACTCCCGGATCGTACTGGAGAACCCACAAACTCCTGGCTGAAAAAACAATGACGGTTCCGGAGATTCACTGCCCCGATCCAGTCTGCATCCATGAAACGAGTTCAGTGAAAACAAAGGATGTCAGGGGCTTTTTGATCGTCGGACCAAATTCGTCGATCGGCAGAAATGTCGTGATAGAAAATACGGTGGTCTTCGCGGGCAGCCGAATAATGGAGGGAACTTACAGGAATTGCCTGTTGTCAGGAAGTTTCTGCATACGGGACCTTGATAATGAAGGGAACGATAGCCGATAAGATTACCCGCCTTGGCTATTCGATAACTGAAATGATCGATACCGGCGGCTCGCCGCGCTTGTTTTTCCGGTGCCGGGAAGGATCAAAAAGCTACATCGCGGTCTTTGATCGCCAGCACGGCCGCGAATATCTAAAACTGCAGAAACATCTTTTAAAAGCTGAAGTCGCGGTACCGAAGATCTATCGCGTGCATAGCGATCTGCTGATCACCGAAGACCTGGGCCGGCGATCATTATTGCGGCTAGCCGCCGAAAGTCCCAGGCGTGCAGTACCGTACTATAAAAAGGCGATTGGGGAACTGATAAAATTTCAGATCAAAGCTCGGCCCGGTGCGCCCGTCAAGGTTTACTACGACACGAGGCACATTGGATGGGAGCAAAGTTACTTTAAAAAATTTTTTTTGCGCCAGTACATGAAGCTCCCGCAACAATCGATCAAAGAACTGGACCCGGTTTTCTTAAAACTCAAACTGGATGTAAATAATGCCATAAAACCGGTCACCGGATTCCTGATGCACCGGGACTTTCAGTCATCGAACATCATGATCAAGGATTCCAAGGTCCGGATCATTGATTTTCAATCCGCCCGCATCGGACCGCTGACCTACGACCTGGCCGCGTTGCTGCGAGACCCGTACGTGAACATCCCGGCGAGAACCGAACACGTGCTCGTTGATTACTACTTGCGGGCGGTCCGGGTGGCGGCCAGCTGGCTGGACATCGATGAAAACCGGTTCCTGCAGGCTTACCGGCTTTGCGCGGTTCAGCGCCTGCTCCAGGCTCTGGGCGCTTTCGCGAACCTTTCGCTGAATCGGGGCAAACCGCATTTTGGAAAACATATCAGCCGGGGTATTGAATTTCTAACGCGGTCTTTACGCGGCACTGATTACGAAAAGATCCTGACCGTCATGGAAAGTCATGGCTAAAGACACCAGCGACCTCGACGCAGTGATGAAAGAGAACGTGAATTGCAGGTGTTTTCCATCCGGCGCAGTGATCTGGATCGGCCTGAAGGGGAAAACGTTTTTTCAGGGAAGTTATGGCTTCTTGCAGGTCGTACCCAGGCGGGAGAAAATGCACTTCCATACGATCTTTGATCTTGCCTCGCTCACCAAACCGCTGGCTACCGCCATGGCGGTCATGGTGTTACACCAGGAAAAAGTTCTGAAACTGGGTGATCCGGTAAGCAGGTATCTACCTGAATTCCGCGGCCAGCCAAACGGCGCAGCATCGCTTGAGGAATTACTAACGCATACCGCCGGGTTGCCGTCCTGGTATCCGCTGTATCTGCTGGGCGGTAATTGCCGGACCGGATATCTGAGCCGCGCCCATATCCGGGATAAAGCGGTCAATTACTCCTGCCTTGGTTATGTTATTTTAGGCGAAATAATCGCTGAGGTAACCGACATGCGGCTTGACCGGTTCTGCCATTCAAGGATATTTAAAAAAGCGCGCCTGAACAATACCTTGTTCTGCCCCGGGGCAAAACCCAGCATCGCTGCCACCGAATTCGGCAACGAACATGAAAAACAAAAGGTCCGCCGGTACCAGAATAACAAAAACTCTGCCCGGCGGGTTCAGTGGAGAAACTATGTGCTGCGCGGCGAAGTGCACGACGGCAACTGCTATTATGCATACCGCGGCGTTTCGGGTAATGCCGGTCTTTTCTCCAATGCGACCGACCTTGCGAAATTCTTAAACGCCTACATCAACGGCGATGTCGTTAGTATGCAGTCGGTGGCGAACATGACGCGAAACCACACGGGCCGCATGGGTTCCGAGCGCTTCGGTCTGGGCTGGAAAGTCGATATGTACCCCGGTGCTTTGTCCACGCGGTCATTCGGTCATACCGGGTTCACCGGCACCATGATCTGCGTTGACCCGGCGCGCGAACTCGTGGTCGTGTTCCTTGCCAATAGCGTCCATCCCCGCGTGCGGCTGGGCATCATGCCCTTGATCAGGAAAAAAATAATCGAATCAGTGGTTAAGGCGATCTGAGTTGACCTGGAATAATTGGCCAAAAAAAACGCAGGGACACAGCCCTGCGGTTTTACAACTGATCACCTTCTGCGATCAGTATTGGTGCATAAAGATGAAATACCCCGCGGCGATGCCGGCCGCGTCCCAGAAAAGGTCTTTTACGGAAAAATGTCTGCCTTTGATCAGATCATAAGTCTCCTTGCCCAATCCGATCAACCCGGTGACTGACACCGAATATATCGTACCTTCTCCAACATCACGGTCAAAATGGTATTTAAAAAGGTAAAACGAACTGCCGCAAATACCGGCCGATGCGTAAAAGTGCATGAGCTTATCCTGACCAAACCACGGATCTGACAACGCGTTCTCGCGACCGATGGCAGCCGGTTCGACGGCGCCGGTATCAAAAATGGAATCGGCTTGCGTGTCGCCGGGTTCGTTAAGAAAAGCGCATATCAGAAACGTGGCGAGCAAACTCATGATCGATAGTCTTTCGTGCTGACATCGGGATAACTGATATTGAACCTTTTACGGTAATAGAGCCGCAGAAATAATAACACGAGTAAACAAACGATGAAAAAATAAGGGAACAGCACACCGGTCATCAAGATCAACAATGGACCACCGATGCGGATCGAACGAGCGACCGAATCGAGATCGCGTTTGACCGCGGCAATGATGAATAAAGGCAGCGCTAACACCGACGGGATCAGGCATATCAGGTCCCGGGTGACTGCCGATGAAACGATACAACAGGATATGAGGGACGTACTTAGTATCAGCGCCTTATTCTTGCCCAAAAAGATCCCGGTCGTGCAATAACCGCTTTTGATATCGCCGTCGATGTCCTGAATGGTGGTATTGATGAAAATAGCACCAACCGCGAATACGTAAGGCAGCGAAAAGATAAAGGTATCGATGGAGAACGGCCGGTGCGTCAACCATCCCAGCGAAAAATTGAAAAATCCGTAACCGATCGCGTTGACCGTAAAATCGACGATCGGACGCGCTTTTAATTTTACCGGGGGAAGCGAATAAAGCGTTCCGCATAGCAGGGAGAATAAAAAGAACATGATCATAAGCATGGGCAGCCGCAGCATCATGACCAATGCGACGGCGAGCATGACGAAAGCGCAAAGATAAGCTCCCTTTTTCGGCAAGAGTCCTTCCGCAATAACGAGGTGCTTTCTATTGATCGCGTCTGATTGTACATCAAAGATCTGATTCAAGATATAAAGCGCGGCAAGCAACAGGGAATAACACGCCAACGTGTAAACAAAGTAGCCGCTGACAAAGAACCGGGGTCCGCCGGAGCGATAATAGCCAAGCAATAAAAAACCCCAGACCGGCACCAGCAGGATCGGCCGGGTTACGAAAACATAATCCCAGATATTTGTTTTATTTCGCAGGGTACCGGTCAAAGTGGGTTATCTTAAAAAAGGTCTAACTGGTTTTCTTATTGAGAAAGATTGATAATATCGATCTGCACTTTAGCATACGGCGCGGTTTTCCGCTCGCCCTGGATATTATGATAGTTCGAATGCCATGTCGCACCCGCCGAACAGTCGACCGCCAGCTGGCGGCGGAAGTTGTACCGAAGGCCAAACCCCACGCTGATTGACCGCTGGACAATACCTGATAAAAAGTTCCGTGCCGGAAATCTTGTGCCCGGAACCCTGGGAATTTCAGGGATGGGCCATAAGCTATCGATCGTCACCGAACCTTTACGCAGGAGCTCGCCGGTCCCGTAGAAATCGAGATCAGCGGTCATGTGGTACAACGGCTGTACGAAGACGTTATCACAATCGGGACCATAAGGATAACCAATGGGGATATTATAGAATTGATAGCGTTGGTAGGGATAAAAATGGCAATAGGCATAGCGGGAAATAATGGTATACTCGCACAACACGAACGTCTTCGCTACAAATAGATCCGTGAATTCAACGCCGGTATTGAAGCCAAAATGGTTTGGCTCATCGTTGGGATCCGCGTCCAGCTGGAAATCATCGACCAGCAGCGCACTATAGAAAGCGATGTTCTTCAACACGACCTTCGCGTCGAGATGGAAAAAAATATTCGCATCATTCCCGTAATTGTACTGGTTTGTGTGGATCAGTTCCAGCGGTGATAGATAGTAGAACGAAAGGTCCAGATCCTCGCCGCCCACCAGCGCCGCTTCGGAAAAACTAAAATTCAGCCGATCGCACGGCGTGAAATCAAGTCGGCGGATCGTGATGAACCGTTTCGCGGTAATAGTTTGGGTAATGGTATCACCGACGTACTCGATCGGTTTGCAGGTCATGTTGTCCAACCGGCTTAAGAAGATCGATAACCGAACCTTGCTTGTTTGGAAATAATAGCTCAGCCAATCAGCCGGGACAGAAGAAGAAGATAACAGCAGGTTATATCTTGGGGAAGGACCGATCGAGAAACGTTCGCGTCCCACGAAAGCCCCAAAATTCCGGTTATCATACCGCACCAAGGCGCGTTCATTGTCGCCAGCGAACAAATCCGCGAACTTGTTGAAAGGCGGGATACTGTCATTGCCGAATTTAACCACCGGCCGGATCATCAGTGAAAAATCGGACCAGTCGAAATACAATGCTGGACGAAGACGGACGGTTTTCACTGTATCATAGGACATGGCCATCGAAATACCGGGCATCCATAACTGACGCTGCAATTGCCGGGTGAAATCTTCCACAACCTGGGGAAGCGTGTCAAACCGCGGCCGTTCTCCATGAGGAAGATTATACGGCCGCAGGCCGGGGACGCCGGTCATATGAACTCCCCGAACCTGGATCTCGTCAATCAGCATATTTTGCCAGGAATCCACGGGATAGAAGATTGATAACAGGAACAATATTGTCATATTAGATCTAAAATAATTGGTTAAATCGTTAAATGGTTAAATATTTAACCATTCACCAATCACCATTTAACATCCGCTAGTAGGCTCCCTTGCCCAGCAGCACGGCCGGTATCGTCTTCAGCATCAGTTTGATGTCAAGCGAAAGCGACCGGTTGATCACGTAAATAAGGTCCAAAAAGATCGATGAATCGCAGGGCATATTGCCCCGGCCGTATATCTGCCATAAACCGCTGATCCCCGGTTTGATCAACAGCCGGTCTTTATGCCATTTTTTGTAATGCTTGACCTCGTATGGTATCGGCGGGCGGGGACCGATCAGACTCATATCGCCTTTCAGGACATTGATGAACTGGGGCAGTTCATCGCATGACGTTTTGCGCAGGATCCTGCCGACACGAGTGATATCGTGCCGGTTAATGACCTTGCCTTTGGGCAGCTGGTGTTCGATATAATGCTTGAACTCCTCTTCCCTTTTTTCATCCTTACGGTCCCGCTCGAACATGGATCGGAATTTATAAAAGGTAAATTCTTTTCCATCCCGACCGCACCTCTTTTGTTTGTAAATGACCGGTCCGGGCGAATCCATCTTTATGGCGCAGGCGATAACTGCGAAAAGCGGCAGCAGGAGCCCTAAGACGGCAAGCGAGACAACGATATCCAAACAACGGCGCACGATGTCACGCAGCCTTTGATTTGCCATTCGGTCGAACGTATATATCGGAGCGTTGTCAAAATAACCCCATTCCCAGTTAAGCTTCAGATCGCCGAATAACGGAGAAACGATATGCAGCGGCGAGGAGGAATCGGTATTGGACGTGATCTCACAGTATAGCGTATCAAAATCCCGCGCTTCGCTGAAGACAAAAGTATCGTGCCCGTTGAGCGGCTGCTTACCATGCTTTTCCGCCAGGAAAGTGCACAGTCCGGAGACCGCATTCTCACTAAGGAAGCCGTTTATCACCTTGAAATGGTTTAGGGGACCGATATATTTGCAGAATCGCCGGTTACGTTCATTCAAATAATATTGCGCAAGGATCTGGGGAACAATAACGACACGGACAACGAAGAAAAACAAGAACAGTATGCTGTGGAGGAAAAAAATAAACGCCCGGCTTTCGATCAAGAAATAGAATTTAGTGACAAAGCCAACGATGACGTACAACAGCAGCACCGCCATCACGATCTTCACGATCGTAAAGAACAACCGGACGCGTTGGACAAACAGCAGGCGGTTATAGGCACCGTAGAAATACAATAACATGGGGAAAACCACGAGGAGAAAAACGTAGGTCCCCCATTGGTTCCATACCACATTTTGTATGCCCTGAAACCTTAAAAGAAGAGAGATCACATAAGCTCCACTGATGACTAACAAGTCGCTGATCAAAAGCATTGACTTAAGCATCGTTTTTATCCTCTTCTCTTCTTGCCTTTCTGCCTTATTGCTTTCTTACCATCTTTTTTCCAATCAGCTTCCCGTCGTCTGGCCGCTCTGATTGGACCACTCTTTGATCATGCCGCATACATATTCGATCTCCTGCTTGGTCAATTCGGGAAACATCGGCAACGAAACGATCTGGTCTGCCAGTTTTTCGGAACAGGGGAATGTCCCGGCCTTGTAGTTCAACGGTTTGTACGCTTCCTGCAAGTGCAGCGGTATCGGATAGTGGATCGCGGTACCGATCCCGGCATTATGAAGGAACGACTGAAAATGTTCGCGGTCGGCGACCCGCACGACATACAGGTGATACATGTGCTTACGGTCCGCCTTCTCCACGGGCGTTTGAATTCCCGGCACTTCTTTGAGCAGCATATTGTAGTAGGCAGCGTTCTGCCGGCGGTCTTCGTTCCAGTCGTTCAAGTATTCAAGTTTCGCGTTAAGGATCGAAGCCTGTAATCCATCCATTTTGAAATTCCATCCCTCGAAAACGTGGTGGTAACGTTCTTTCTGGCCGTGGTCAATGAGCATCCTCACTTTTTCCGCTATTGCATCGTCGTTGGTCGTTACCATGCCGCCCTGACCATAAGCGCCGAGGTTTTTGCTGGGATAGAAACTAAAGGCGCCGCAATGGCCGATCGAACCCGACATTTTACCCTTGTAAGTCGCACCGTGCGCCTGGGCAGAGTCCTCGATCACCGCTAAGCCATATTTCTGGGCGATCTTGTTTATTTCATCCATGTCCGCAATCTGACCATACAGATGCACGGGCAGGATCGCTTTGATCCGCACTTTGCGTTCCTTGTCAACCAGACTTTTCTTTTTTTCACTCCATTCACATTCCTTCTTAAAATACTCTTCTATTCGAGCGGGCAGGATCGTATACGATGCTTCATCGATATCCACGAAGATCGGTTTGGCGCCGCTCAGTGAAACCGCTTCCACCGTGGCAATGAACGTATAGGGCACGGTGACGACCGCATCATGCCGCCCGATATCCAGGGCTTTGAGGGCTACGTAAATGGCGCTGGTGCCGCTGGAAATGCCGACGGCGTGTTTCACCCCGCAAAAAGCGGCAAAATTCTGTTCAAATTCCTTTACCCGCTCCCCGGCGACGAAAGCGCAGGAATCGAGCGTTTTTTTTATCGCTATGTCGATATCATCCTTGATCAATTCGTATTGTCGCTTGAGATCCATGAACGGTACTTCCATTATTTATTCTCCTTTCCGGTAAAGATCACGAATTTATGCAAATAACGCATCGAATTTTACGAATTATGGCAAATCACAAATAAAATTCGCTGACGGCAGGTTTGGTCAACGTTTTTTAATGACCCGGGCAGGGACACCCGCCACGACCGCACTGGCGGGCACATCTTTTGTGACCACACTGCCGGCGCCCACTATTGCATTTTCACCGATCGTCACGCCACACATTATGGTCGCGCTCGACCCGATGGACGCACCCTTCTTGACCAGCGTCGGGATCACTTTCCAATCAGACTCCGTCTGTAGGACACCGTCTCGGGCCGTCGCCTGCGGATATTTGTCGTTGATGAAAGTGACGTTATGCCCAATAAAAACATTGTCTTCGACCGTGACCCCTTCGCAAATGAAAGTATGGGTCGAGATCTTGCAGTTATTGCCGATATACGCGTTTTTCTGTATCTCCACGAAATTTCCGATCTTCGTGTTATCCCCGATCGCGCAGCCGTACAGGTTGACAAATCCTAATATCTTTACGCCCTTGCCGAGCTTCACGTCTTTCAGGATCTGGTGCGGGTCGCTGGCCACGGCTCAGATCCCGTTCAGGTCTACGATGCACCCATTGTTCTTGAGCGATTTCTCGGCCGCTTCCAGGAGTTTTATCATCCTTATCCCTTCGGCGCCATCGGTCAACGGATCGCTTCGTTTCCGGATCGATCCTGTGAACTCGCTTGCGACCGATTCCAGGGACTCGGTCGTGTCGAACTTGGGAGCATACATGTCGCCGGTCCGATACTGAATCAGGGTCTGATAGATCCCTTCCTGAGTCTTAGCGGAAACACCCTTGTCGTATACCCTGATCTTTTCCACCGGTTCAACGTCGTCAAAAACGATCATCTTTTTGTCGCCGCCGATCAGGATCCGGCGGATCTTCACCGGCGCCAGCCAGTTCACGTTGATATGTCCGATACAGTTATTTTTAAAGAACAAGGTCAGGTACGAGATGTTTTCGATCCGGTTATCGTAGTGTCCGATGCCGACGGCCGAGACCGCGACCGGCTTTTCGGGCAATAAGAAGTCCATGATCGACAGATCATGGATCGCGAGGTCCCAGATCACGTTCACATCGTGCTGGAACAGACCGAGATTGATGCGCACGGCATCATAGTACATGATATTGCCGATCTCGCCGGTTTTTATCAGCTCCTTGATCTTGCGGATCGCTCCATTGTATACGAAAATATGGTCCACCATGAGGACCAGGCTCTTTTCCTTGGCAAGTTCATAAAGTGTCTTGGCGTCCCGGCTGTTTGAGGTCATCGGTTTTTCGATCAGAACATGCTTTCCATGCTCAAGCGCCGATTTCGCCATTGGATAGTGAGTGCTTACCGGGGTCGAAATGACCACCGCATCAACGTCAGCGTTATCCAGCACCCGTTCGAATGACGTTTCGGTCTCGACGTTGGGGTGTTGTTTCAGGATAAAATCCAGCCGGTTGCGGTCCGTATCGATACAAACAACACCGCTGACATGATCATTTTTAAGGAAATTTCTAACCAGGTTTGGACCCCAGTACCCGATACCGACGACAGCAATTTTCAATTTTTCACTCATATAGTTATACCGATAAACCTTTCAATATATTAAATTATATTTAAATAGTTCTAAATGTCAATGAACCAGTGCTCGGAACCAGTTTTCTCCGATCCGGGACCAGGCTCCGATTGACGCGCGGACCGACGCTGGACCATCAACTACGAGACTCCCTCCCCTGTTCACGAGACTGCTCCGGTCACGTTCTTTCCACCATCGGCAGATCTCACGAGGTGTTACTGACCATAATCGTTCTTGGGAGCGAAGGTATTCCAAAAATTGCCGGTAGACGCGCAGCCGGCCATGTTCAAATACATAATCGGGGTGAACGATCAGGTTCACCAAACCGCCCAGTCGGAAAATGTAAGCGAACTTTTCTTTCCAGATCGCATCATCCTTTTCTTCAAGGACCTCAAACAGGGTATGGTCCTGCATCATGGTCACGGGAAGCTCGATCGTTTGCGGCGATAAAAAAAAGGGGAACACGGTACGGCATCCGCCGGGCTGCGGTCCGAAAGGATCCCAGTCGGGGATCGATGAATCCCACGCAAAAGGCAACGACCGCAGGCTAATGATATCACGGAGAAGCGATGGTGATCTAAACCCGACGGCCTGCCATTCATGAGCATAATGTGCCATGATCCCCAGGCGCTTTTTAAAGACCTTTTCTGACGAAAAGAGTTTTCCGTCATGTCTGACGCCATGGAGGCCGATCTCAAAACCGCGGCTCTTCAGTTCTTTGATAACACCACCATCAACCGGATATTTTTCGCAAACAAAATTGAACGCCGATCTGAAACCATGACGCTCATCGATCTCGGCCAGCCTGAGGACCTGCTGAAAACCGTGCGTAGATTCTACATCATGCGTGATAACGCAAGCCAGGTTATGCGACCCAGGCCAGAACCATATGAAGGAAAAATCAAGTCCGGAAGAACGAACATATTCAATGACCGGTTTGCACAGCAGGGTCTCGATACCGGGTTTGATGGAACGGTCGATCCCTTGAGCTTTTTTCTTTCGAAAGTATATCTGCAGGCGGCGCGGTATGAGCGGCTTTACTGCATAGAACAAACGTTTAGTTGCGGATGGCTGGCCCCATACTCGGCGTTCAAAGATTATGTTTTGGACCTGCTGGTCATGGTCGGTATCCAGCTGGAAGGTCCCTTCCCTGCCTTTCCAATATTCCTTGATCATGCGAGGTAACGGTACACCCTGCCGCCGACGAATGTCGTGGCGGACATTGGCAGACGCCGGATGATCCAGGTGGCGATCCGGTATTTGGCGCTCTCTTCATTGACACTGCTCGTGCCCTGCCTTCCGGGGATATAGCAGTATGGTATTCCGATAGCCTTCGCGCCCCAATTCGTTTTGAAACGGATGAGACCGTGGTTGGTATTCACGGTCCGGCCAAAATCATAGAAGCGCATGCCGCGGTCCAGGGCATATTTCATTATCATCCAGACCAGAAAATGGTTCCCGCGCAGGTGATCGAAACGGAGATCGGTCCCGGTATATTTATGGTAGACAGTATTTCGATGCATAAAATACAAACCGCTGGCAACTGCACGCCCGCGGTAACGGGCGGTGGCAACAAAACCAAGACCGGCAGCCATCACATGCCGGTGGATCGCCCGAAAAAAATGGAAGGATTGGGGGAAAACACCCAGTTTGTGCCTGGTAAGCAGGTTCAATCGATAGAACGCGTGCATATCATCTTCAGATGAACCGATAGTGATACTTAGGTTCGGTTCACAGACGTTTCGAAGGTAACGTTTGAAGCGACGGCTTATCCGATCTTCGAATCCGCCGTCCAGCGGGATCACGAAGTCAACATAATCATTGGTCACGGCGCAGTTCTCCGGTACACCCGGCAATTGACCCCGAATCTCGATGCCGTTTATCCCATGATCGCGCGCGTACTTAATGATGGTACTGACCAGCATCGCCCAATGCCCGGGAAGGCTGCACAAGGGCGGGCAGAAATCGGAAAATGGCAAGGAAACCAGGCGCCGTTTTAACGGGAAGTTGTCGACAACGAAGAAGGAACAACCAGCGGTGATCCGGTCGTGATCATCGATTACGACACAGTAGGCGGGCTGATATCCGTAGGCCGTCTTGATAACGCTGGCCCATGCGCCCGAGTGGAAAAAATTAGAATCCGGGTGTTCGTCGACGAAAGCATCCCACTTCCCGTCCTGTGCGGGATCAATGAAGTTTATGCGCATTGCTCTAATCATTCGAGATAATCCTCAATATATTTTATTATGAAATCCCTGCCCCCTGAATTTGGCACCGGTATCGTTCCCTTCCTTTTTACGAAATTTATCTTTCGCAGATCTTCTTCGCCGGTTATTTTCGTCAACCGGCCGCTGGCTACCAGATGATCATCGACGCTTCCCCATTGCCCGGCAAAAAAACTGAATGCCGGGATGTTAAGGCAAGCGGCTTCCCTGAGCATAGTGCCGCCGCCGCCAATCACAAGATCCGCCGCGCTGACGATCTCAAAACCATACCTTTCAGGATCAGGGACTATGCAGCCCACATTAATTCTCTCCAATATGGCGCAGATTTCTTTTTCTTGCTTTTTATTCCGGGGCAACAGCACGACCTCGATCATCCGGTTATAGCTGCCCAAATAATTGAGAAAGGAGTGCAGCAATCGACTGGATTTACGGTCGTAATAATGGCTGGAGACGGTCTCCGGTCGCAGCAATACAACAACCTTGTCTTCATCCACACCCAGACGGGATCGGATCTTGCGATCAAAATCAAATCCGTCCATGTAGATATTCTCTTTCAGACCCGGGTAATGAACGATCCGATCCTGGAACCTTCCCCAGTTCGACTTACTGATGATCGCCGGCACCAGCGTCCGGGCAGTAAACCGCACCAGGAACTGGTCGGACTTTTCATAGTCATCCATGGAAATGACCGGGATTCCGAGAAGACGGGATGCGATTATCTGGCTCCTGGAACCATGTCCAATGGCGATGTCTATTTTTCGGTTACGATACAACCAAACGAGCCGCGCCGCGCGTACCAGCAGGTTGATGATCTTGGCCGCCTTATTACTGGTTTCACGCGCCGGTTGGATCTCGGCCTCGATCCCGGCCGATCTCAGGAGCCGTATTGTATATGAAAAATCACGAGCTGAACAATAACATGAATACCCGTTGCCCGTAAAATAGGTGAGCAGTGGTTTTAAGACCCAGACATGCGGCGCATTCTCAAAATCAAACCACATGCGCGCCCTGATTTCATTATGCATGACCACGCTCGTTTAAAAATTTCAATTAAAAAAAGTCCTGTACCATTGTTCCATGGATAACAGCAGGAACAGGTTGCGCTTGTAATCCTTTTTGCCACGCTTGTGCAGGTCGTATATATTTTTCACGTACTCGATATTGAAATATTGCCGTGTGAAAGAATCGCGGCCGCTGATCAAATTCAGAAAATACTTTTCCAGATCATGAGTCAGCCATTCGCTCATGGGATTTGTGAAACCGATCTTTTTTCTTTTCAAGATATAACCGGGCAGCCAGCGACGGGCGATCTGTTTGTGAATATGCTTGAACTGGAAGCGCCTGAGTTTCAATTCTGACGGGATCTTTTCCGCCAATCTCACGTATTCAATATCCAGGAACGGTACCCTGGCCTCGACACTTGCCGCCATCGCCATTTTGTCCTCGGCGAGCAGCAGATTATCGGGCAAGGAGAACCTGAGGTCAATGTAAAGCATTTTGTCCAATGATGAATGATTCGTGAACCGGCGGAAGAACGGTTCGATGCACGCTCTTCCCCGGTCAAGCGCAAACCGGCGGCAGAGGTCTTTGTTATAGAGTTTCATTTTCTCTTCCGGAAGAAAAACCGAGTAGATCAGGTAAAACCGGTCGATTTCATCATTTTCACTCAGCGTGTACAACGAGCGCTTTAACCTTTCGTTCCTGACCAGGCGGCTGGCCGGCTTAGTCAGGAACCGTGGTGCAATGTTCATTATCCGGCGGTACCGCTCGCCCAGATGCCGGTGGTAACCGCCGAACAGTTCATCAGCGCCCTGGCCGTTCAACAACACTTTTATGCCGTTGTCCCGGGCCAGTTTCGCGACAAAATAATAGGCCAACGCCGACTCGTTACCCAATGGTTCTTCCAGATCCCGCATATACTTATTGAACATATCCTGATAATCACGGGGGCTCAAGGTCATGGTCTTTAGGTCGCCGTTGAAATATTCAGCCGATGCCCGAGCCAGCGCGATCTCATCATACTGTTCATTGTCCGCAAAACCAATGGTAAAACAATTGACTTTCGTTTTTGAATGCCTGCTGAGGACCGCCAGCAATAGATTGGAATCCACGCCGCCGCTCAGTGACAGGCTGATCGGGACGTCGCTCATCATCTGGCGTTTCACGGCTTTTTCGACGGCGGCGTTCATTTCGTTCAGCCTATCCCCTTCGTTCTTGGCATGATCGATCGGCAGGGCATCAGCCCAGAAGTATTTGATCTTTCCGGCACCTTTAGAATTCACCTTCAGAAAAGAGCCGGCCGGCATTTTATAAATGCCCTGGAATAAAGTCTGCGGTGCGGGCGTTTGCCGGAAGGTGATGTGCAGGTCCACGGCGTCCGTATTCACACCTTTTGAGTATTCGGGATGCAGGAGCAGGGATTTGATCTCGGAACCAAACACCAGACTCTTCCCCGTGTCATGGTAATACAGCGGCTTAACCCCGAGGTGATCGCGCGCCATAAAAAGTTCCTTTTTCAAAGAATCCCAAATGGCAAAAGCGAAAATTCCGTTCAGCATATCCAGCATGCCGGTCCCGTATTCCCGGTACGCATGAACCAATGCCTCGGTATCCGAACCGGTCCTGAATCGATAACCCCTGGAGATCAAATCATTTTTAATCTCCCGGTAATTGTATATTTCGCCATTGTACGTTATCCACACCGCCTTGTTCTCATCGCTCATGGGCTGTTGACCGGTCACGAGGTCAATTATTGCCAGACGCCGGTGACCGAAACCGATTCCATTTCTATCATCATAATAGGAACCTTCGCCATCGGGTCCGCGGTGGCTGAGAATGTCGGTCATCCGCTTCAATAAAGCACGGTCCACCGGCTCTTTATTCGCATAATTATAGATGCCGGCTATCCCGCACACTGTTTCTCCAGCGAATCCATCACACCAGCCATTGTTTTGATCTTAAGTTTATTTTCTTTTCTTTTCTGTGCACAATAGTCCATGACGGGGAACAACACTTCGTCTATCCGTTCCTGACTGATCGAAGGGTGAAACCAGAAGTGACACAGTGCCTTTTTCTTGATCGCTTTATCCACGCATTTTTTCAGGCGCCATAAGATATATCTCGAATTCCATTCATCGTCGGGGACGATATTTGATGCCACGGGAAAAGCCCAGAGACCGTGATTCGTCCTGAATGGCATGGATATTTCGGCGTCATCATCCGGGAAATACCGCATGCACTTGTATCCGTATTCGGTCAGCAAAGAAAAGTGGCCGGCTTCATCGCCAGGGAACACCATAGTGACGGGCTTCAATCCCCATCCCGCCATAATATCGGCACACTGTTTTAATTCTGCGCGGGCAAGCTCGGCTGGACAATAATTTTCTTTAAAACCGATATGCGAAAAGGAATGACACGCAATTTCATGCTTAACCCTGGTATTGATAATGCTTTTTATTAAGTCCGGAGCATACCATTCTGGACCGTGCGCAGCGTCTGAACATGGATCGCCATCATACCAATCGCCGGACATAAAGCTCCATAAGTTATTCTTAAAAAAATTCGGTCTGGGCATCTCGCGATGGGCTTTGTTATTTACCTTTTCACAATGATCCAGGAATAAGTGGCCTACTATTGCCCAGGTCATAGGAATCCTTAAGGTCTCCAGTTTTTCAAGGATCAAGGAAATATTCTCCCTTTCCGCACTGCAAAGGTCGATCATCTTGTGTTTTGGGTCACGGTCAAACCGCCACGCCCACGCCAATTCAAAATCAGCCGTAAAAATAACCGTTCCCAATTCCAGATCCCTGATGCCATTCTTGGCTGCGTTCACGTGATAAACCGGTCTTCGGCGCAGTCGATAAACGGCCCGAGACAGCAGCATCCTCAATGAAGAAGGAAGGCGGGAGCGGACAGATCCGTAGATCGATCGATATCTGTTATGGTCGTCCATTAACCAAGTAGTTGTTCATATATGCGTTCAAGATCTAAAATTCTTTTCCTCGCATCGAGCTCGCCGATCGCCTTTCCAGCTGCGGCTTTGCCCATCTTTTCGCGCAGATACCGGTTTTCGAGCAGTGCGGTCAGCGCATCGATAAGTCCTTGGTGATCTTTTTCTTGAACCAAGATCCCATGAACGCCGTTTTCGATTATTTCCGGAATGCCGGCATGATAGGAGGAAATCACGGGCAGACCTGCGGCCATGGCTTCTACGATAGTGCCCGGTATTCCTTCTTTGTCGCCTTTAACGGTTATGCTGGGCAGGGCGAAAATATCGGCATTTCTGAATTCTTCGATCAGCACATCGCTGTCATAAGGAATATGACCGCAAAACCTCACCCTTTTCTGCCAGCCGTATCGCTCGACCATATTCACCAGGTTCGACCTCATCGGGCCGTCGCCGACAAAGGTGATCTGAAAACGCACTTTTGCTGCTTTTCGTTCTTCGATCTCATGCAGCGCAGCGAGGACCAGGTGCTGCGCCTTTTTTATTTCCAGCGTTCCGCACATAAGAATATTCAAAATATCTTTTTGCCGGTATTCCCGTTTTGGATTTGCGAAACGATCGCATTCCACGCCGTAATAATGGACGATGATCTTGTCTTCAGGACAGCCCAGGGCGACCAGGTCTTTCTTCATATCATTGGACATCGCGATAAAGCGGTCGATCGATACGAAGATCGGCTTGAGATAATCCAATCCCAATCCAAAATAGAGACGGGGAAACAGGGAAACGTCATAACCGTAGAGTGAAACCAGCGATGGAAGTCTTATCCTTTTCTTAAGGCCGAGAAAATACCGGGCATCGACCGCATAGTGGAAATGCAGCAGTTTAGCTTTGACATCATTGATGACGTCTTCCATCAGACCGATCTCGACGGCAGGAAGATACCTCAGCAGCTGGTAGGCAAATCTTGCCCACGTTTTTGGAAATCCCGCCGTGTGAGCGACGGCGCTGAACACATTATAATCAGCCGGCGGCTCGACACCGTTTCGCAGTCTATGGCATATTACAAAAGGGCGATACGCTCCTAAAAACGCCATCTGGTAATGGATGAAAGTTTCCGTAGGCCCGAGATATTGACGCATGAGATGAGCGACGACCGGATTGCTGTTCCTCATGGGGCACGGTCCATAATCTCGCGGTAAATGGCAATGTGCCGGCGGGCGATATCGCGGCACCGGTAGTTGTCCATTGCGTGCTGCCGCGCATTCCTGCGTATTCGATCAGCCAGTTCCTTATCCACGAGCAGTGTCTTTATGCATGCCGCCAGTTCATCGGCATCGCCGGCGCTGAACAGCAGACCGGTCCGGCCGTGCTCGATCATGTATGGAATGCCACCCACACGAGAGGCGACCACGGGTACGCCGGCTGCCATTGCCTCGGCGATCGTCATCGGGCTGTTTTCCTGGATCGATGGCAATATAAAAACTGCCGCCGTTGCCAGGAGATCTTTGATCCCGGATGACGGCAGATCATGGAAAAAACTGACGTGGGCATGAACGCTCGCGTGGATCGCGTTCATTAGATTCTGATAATATTCCATGTCATCTTTGCGGCCGCAGACATTCAACCGGATATCATGAAATTCCCGTTTCAATTTGGCATAAGCATCAATCAAAACATGCACTTGTTTCAGGTGGATGATCGCACCGATGAACAGGATCTCGTTCGCAGCATGAACGGCTGCCGGATCGCCGGCAAAAAATTGTTCGGAAATGGGGTTAGGCAAAATGAAAACCCGCTTCCGACGGCTAAGCAAGTTTGCCACATAAGGCGAAGCGCCGATAAAATAGCGGTAATTTCTGTGCACGAACCACTCAATGACCCTGTCCAGCTGGTGGCTCCAGTACGTGTTCCCAATCCAGAGCTTGGCTTCGGTCCTGCGGATCCCGTGCACGGTGAATATTCTCGGATATCCGCCGATCACAGCGGCAAGCGCCAGCGCGACATTGTCTTGGCAGTGAACAAGGTCCGGCTTTATTTTTTTGAGCAATAGTACGCACCGGGCGATGTTGTACGGCGTATGAGGTTTCAACAATGGATTGGCCGACACCGCAAGAAAGTGAAATCGAAAACCGTTCTTGACAAGATGCTGATCGCTCTTGATCGTTCTTGATAGACTGACAATATGGAATTCGATTTCAGGATAGTGGCCATCCAGTCCCTCCAGGAGATAGGAGGTCACGGTTTCCACTCCGCCGCTGAAACCGGTAAAATCAGAAGGGTAGTTCGTGAGGACGGCGATCCTATGAACAGATTTCATAAGCTATTGAGGATCTTCAGATACAATGACAGAGAAACCGCCTGAGCGAATTTCATCCGGTCGCCTGACCACTTATTATCGGTATAATCGGCTTTCAACCGGTTCGAAAACATAGGTAGCACCAGGTCTGAGGGCGATATATGACCGCGATAAAAGTCAGCGCTCCACTCTTCGATCTTGAATTCCCGGTAGTTGGTAAATATCCGTCTTGCCTTTTTCAGGGCCAGACCCGGCATCATTTTGAACAAAGCCGCCCGGGAAAGCAAATACCGCGGCGGGTATCCGTGGTCGGTCGTGAATTTCAGCAACTGCGGTCTGTATCGCTTGATGAGCCGGGCATAGAAATGCTGTGACTCGAACCTTTGCCTGATCGAAGGCTTGAGCGGGTCGGTATATACGCCGGCAAAGGGTGACTTAAAAATGAACTCCACGAATTCATCATCCAGAAAAGGAAACCGGTTCTCGGCATATATCCGTTCCATATGCACCTCCGCCCCGAAGTACTTCCTCATGCCTTCTTTAAGCATGAACAGGTAGAAGCGTTCCTGATCGTCTTGCGTCGGATAATCAGCAAGGCATGTCTGGTGTATATGCTCGACGAGCTCGTCGCGGTTTTTGAAATTATCAGCATGGAAATATGAACCGGCACGGGCGCGGTCGATCACCGCGTTGATCGCTTCCTTTTTGTCGCGCGCAAAATTGATCAAGACGTAATTATCGTTGACCATATAACCGAGCGCCACGTTCTGGAACGTCCGCAGCAACTCGCTTCCAAATATCCCGGATATAACGACACCTGAAAAAGGACGCAATTTCCTGAAGGCATAAGGATAGTTGGCCCGCTCAATGGACGACAGACAATCCGAGAAAAATACCGCCTGGCCGGCGCAATCGCCAAAGGCGCGTTCATAATCATGCTCCAGGTACACCGGCAGAAATTGCAGGCCATTTTCAGCGCACATTTGACGCGGTATTTTTACATTAAGGCTTTGATCAATGCCAAACGAATAACACAGCAGATCCTGCGGGTCCTTGTCCAGTACCGCGAGGATCGTCCGGCTGTCAAAGCCGCCGGTCAGCGACAGGCATATTTTCCCCGGTTCTGCCGCGCAGGCGTTGACCGTATCCTTGAACAATTTGCCGCCGATCTCGCCCGCTTCGGCATGCGAATACAACGGCTGGTGCAGCATGCTGGCGCAGTTCCAGTAGATCCCGCTTGTGAATGAATCCTCCGAGACTTGTAGCCGCGCGGCCGGGGGCAAGCGCTTGATCTTTTTGAAAAAAGTCAGGTCGCCTAACGGATAGCCGAAGATCGCATACTCGGCTAGAGCCAGGGTATCGATATCCTGGTCATTACCGGTAAATTTCGCGATCATCGCCAGGTTGTTTGAAAATAAAAGCTTTTTATCCTGCCATGAAAAATAGCACGGCGAGATCCCGAACCGGCTGTTCAAAATGATGAATTCCCTTCGCGGCTTGTTCAGGATGATCAACTGGAAATCGCCCTTTATATGATCGCTGAAGTTCTTGCCGGTCGCACGGTACAAACTCAGCAAATCGGCCGGTTTCAATTTTACACGCCCGGCATTTGACTTTCCGCGTCCGGCAGCATTCAGATACACTTCACCGATAGCCAGGGCCATGAGATCATCATCATCCGCGCAATATTCCCGCGGATCGCTGCGTGACGTGAATGCAAGCTGCAGATCCGCGAAGACGAACTCGTGTTCCTCGCAACCGCTGTCGTCGCCGATCAGCTTGCGGCTCGCCAACAGCCATGATCGAATGGGCGAAAGAGATACCGGCCGCCTCATGGGATCAAAAATACCCAGGATATCAATGATCATTTCGACGGATGATCAGCGACCATTCCACTCGCCCTCGAGGACCCTGCCGGACATAAACTCTCTAATGTTCGAAACGAACCGGGTCATTATCGCCTTGCGAAAGGAAAAAATATTGCCGGCGACGTGCGGCGTGATGATAAGGTTCGGACAGTTCCACAAGGGGCTGAAAAAATGGAGGGGTTCGGCGGCAGTGACGTCGATCCCGGCGCCGGCGATCACTCCTTGACGCAGGACATTAACCAGAGCTTTTTCATCCATGACCTGTCCCCGGCCGATATTTATCAGGTAAGCGCTTTTTTTCATCCGCTTGAGCTCTTTCTCGTTTATCATCCGGCTGGTTGCGTCGTTCAAAGGTACGCATAGGATGACAAAGTCGGACCGGGTCAGCAGTTCTTCCAAGCTGCCGCACCGCTCAGCGACATTGCATTTCACATCAAGCCGCGTGTCATAATAGACCACGGTCATCTGCATGCTGGATAACACAGAAGCAACGGCGCGGCCGATGTTGCCCATTCCGATGACACCTGCCGTCCGCCCGCCAAGACCGCGGATACCGGGCAGGATGCGGTCCTGCTTCCATTGCCTTCGATCCTGCTGCCTGACCGCCAGGTCTAACCTGCGGTCCAGGGCAAGCATCAGCAGTAATATGTGCTCAGCCACACCCCGCGCAGACAGACCCGCGGCGGTAGTGATCATGATCTTTTTGCCGGCGTTGAGTTCATCCAAAAACTCGGTACCGGTGGTAATCAACTGAACCAGTTTCAACTTCGGCGAACGTGCCAATAATTCGCCGGAGAACCAGGTGCCGATCAGAACATCAGCTCCTGGCAGATACTTGTCGCGAACCGCGAAGTTCTTGAAAAATCTCACATCGCAGCGTTCCTGCCACGCCGGGTAGATACTACCCAGCGTAAGGTACCATTCTTTTTCCGAATACTCAGGAACGCATTCGATCAGGATGTGAAGCCGATCATTCAGCCATTCGATCCAATCATGAGATCTCATCAATACCGGCGCGACTATCCTCTTTAAGGCGTTCTTAAACTTCATTCCAATCCTGCCTTCTTCATGCTCTTTTTCATGATATATAGCGGCGCCTTGATGATCTTCCACCCGTATTCAATGCTCTTTAACATTGGTCCCGGATCGTTCAATGACCACGATGAAAATGCCCTGGTGCCGCGGAGAGAGCTCAGCCACTTCCCGAACGACAACCGTCCGTTGCGGCGATGGTCCAGAAATGACTGGAAATCGGACATCGGGTCCAGCCATTTAACGCCGGTCCGGTAATGCAGTTGTGGGACCGGATCCTGCCCGGTCAGGTCCGCGTATTGGATCAATGGGAAATCGATCCCGCATGCCAACGCGTGGTCGTTCTGCTGCCAGTACCTTGGGTTCAGTTCGATCAATTTGAACTTGCCATCGCGTTCGTCCTTCTTGAACTCTATGGAACCGATCCCCCGGTATCCGATATCGTCAAAGAACTGCATGCCCAGCCTGATGAGTTCATCGGATCTGACGCTTTCGACGCAGGTGCCGACGCCGAATTCAACCGGATATTGCCGGATCTTCTGCAGGACAAATAAAGCCAGCGTTTTCCCCTGTCCATTTATATAAGCGCACACCTTGTAATGATTGGTATTTGCACCAGGTATTATTGACTGGACTAAGACCTTAATTCGGAAAGGCAGGAGTTCCTTGATCTTCTTTTCCAGTTCGCGAGGATCGTGAACCTTGAACCCCTTGATCTGCGGAAACTTCGCCTGCCATTGATATGAATAGCAGCCCTTAACGATCGCCGGATAATCGATTTTGTTCTTGAATAATTCAACATCGCTTGCCGACTCCGGGAAAAAGGCCCGAGGACAGGGCACGTCGCTTTTTTTTGCGAGTTCGTATTGCCTGCGCTTGTCAGCAATGGACTCGACAATATCACTGGCCGGGAGGTTGAATCGAAAATATTCTTTCAGGGCATCCCGATAACGCGACACAAATAAGACAAAGGCATCCGTCGTGGGCAAAAGGATGCCGTGGTCGGCGCGCTTCTTTCCTTCGTGCAAAAGGAAATCAAGCGTCTCTTCGGGCTTATGGATAGGATTGGGGAAAAGCCTGGCAGTGCAGTAACGGGATCTAAAACCGGGCATTTTCGGATCATAATCTAAACCGGTGACCGGTATCCCGTATTTACCCAGGCTTCTGATAACGGCCAGCCCGGTATCGAAAAGTCCCAGCACAAATGCTTGATGAGTCAACCGAAGTTTAGAATTATTTTTTCCCGACATAATAGACCGCCGATAGAATATCCGGGTTTTGATCCAGCAGAAAAAGATCGAAAAATTTAAATGGAAACAGCATGAAAGAAAGCAGGATATCGATGAGCTTGCGGATATAACGATTGCGAAACCAGCTCTGGAAATAAGCGATGATCATCGCATTCATCGCCGAAGCCGGTCCGATGAGCGCTCCGGACCTGATCTCCCTGAACCCGTGTTGGCGGGCAAACAGCCTTAAGCCTTCCAGGGTCCATCGCCAGTAGTCCTGGGGGTCCTTATGGTAAGGCTGCAGGAACGGGACTTCAATATGCACGATCCCATTGGGCTTCATGATCCGGCGAAATTCCTTTAATGCCGGGCCCGGATTCTCAATATGCTCAAGAACACCCGTACAAAAAACACAATCCTGACTGTCATTCCTTAACGGTAACGAACCGATATCGGCAACGATATCGGTATTAGGCAGACTTACCGCATCAATGCAGATCACGCGATCGGCAATCTTACGACCGCCGGCGCCGACATCGATGATCGCGGCTCCTTTAGCCAGTGACATGAGTGTCTTTTTTACCTGTGGAATCGGCTGGGTTATGACAGATGGAATGAACTTGTTGACGCCGGATCTCAACCATGGCATAGATCACCCGGAACAGTTCGATACTTGGTTCCGCAATCCTTGAGAATTGCGTCTGTATCCAGATCCAGACTATTGATCTGGCGCTTCCGGAACCCCCATAACTGGCGGAACTCTATTCTGCAGAATATGTGCCTCATGCCGAGTTTTTTATGGGTCCTGAAGGAAACATAATTATCAGGCATGATCCACATCCAAGCCGACGTGTAACCTTCATCGACGCATGTATTCACGGCTGCCTGAAAAACAGCGGCGTACAAGCGTTTACCGCGATACGCGTTCAATGTGTAAACATCGTAAAAGCCAACTGTCTTGTCAGGGATGTTCAACGTATAGTCGACGGGACTCAAATAGCATGGTCCCCGGCTTACAAAGACCACGGAAGCAGGTTTACGGTTATATTCGACGCAGAAACACCAATCCCCGTCTTCGAACCGCCGTTTTATTTCGTCCGCATAAGCACCCTGCGACCAATCCCGGTCTTCCCGTTCACGATCACGGATAAAAGACAGCAGCGATTCCGGCGCGGTAATGCGACGCACCCGCACATCGCGGTCTGCAGGATGACTAACCAGCCGCATATCTAGAATATAGATCATATTTTTGGCGACTCGCCACCTTTGACCTAACTCGCGTGCCAGGAATCGACCATACGCACTGAAAAGCCAGGGATGGGTAAAATAGTGAAGCAAACCCTTTTGCTTTACCCTTGCCCCTACGCGGTGGAATTCCGTTACCATTATCGGCTTGTCTTACCTATCCCGTTTTGATATCATGGCGTGATCTCTGATTGAGCCATGCCTTTTGATAGACATCAACAACCTGCCCGGCGATCTGCCGCCATGAAAACTCCTTTTCTACCCTTGATCTTATATTGTTCCTCATTTTTTTCCGGAGATCATAATCCTTTAATACAGTGGTTATCGCCTGCGCCAGTGAAAACTCGTTCCGGGGTGGAACAATAAAGCCGGTCTCACCGTGTTCAACAACCTCGGGCAATCCACCCACGTCAGTGACAACGACCGGCTTACCAAAGGCATAAGCTGTCATTATTACTCCGCTCTGCGTGGCATCGATATAAGGAAGCACCACGCAGCTTGCCCTTTGAAAGAACTTAGCTGCGAGATCATTGGTGATATAATGATTATAGATCTCATAACGGCTGCGGTTACGTATCATATTTTCATAAATCAAAAAATCACCGTCTCCCGCGATAATCACCTTAAGGTTTTTCACTTTCTCAGAAATAAGTGGCTCCGCTTTTATAAGGTACTCCAGACCTTTATAAGGGGAAATGCGACCGAAAAAAAGAACCGTGGATTCCTCCTCACCGACGTCACGGGCAACCCATTTCGCGTAGGTATTCAACGCACCGAAGGGAATCGCAGCCAATCGGTTTAAAGGAATATGATAATAGCGGGCGAATTGCCGGCTTTGATAGGCGCAACCGGTGATTAGCGGATACCTCAATTTGGCAATAAGGCGATTAAAAAAAGTGCATTGCCAGGCTTCTTCCCCGCTATGGGGAATATAATCATGAACGGTAAATATTTTTTTGTATTTTCCCAAAAACGGCAGGAGGAATAAGAAATGCAGATTAACGCCATGAACATGAATGACATCGGGATCTAGACTGTTAATCATACGGATTATCTTAGGGATTAACTGAAGATTTTGCGGATTTTTTATCCGGATCGACGGGTAATTGATTATATATACCTGGACCTTTGCGTCGAGCAGCGATCGGATTCTTTCCCCAGCGATCAGTTTAAACTGCGCGTCAGTTCTGGAAAAAACGCCCGGTTGTTGCAGAATATTCAGCTCCAGCACGCTTTCGGTCTTGCCGCACACCCATTTCTCGGTCTGGATTACCAGGGTGATGTCATTGCCTGACGCAAGATGATTTATCAGTTCAAATGTCACATCAAAATGGCCCCTGGTCCAGGCGAGTATTTTCATGGTAATGCTTTTACGACATTGACATATAAAAATCCACCATACTGCCCAGGGAATTGGCGAGTGAAATTTCGGGCCGCCAGCTAGTCGCGGTCGTGATTTTACGGTTATCACCGACGCTCATAGGAACAGCCGTTTTACCCGTACCGCCTTGATCCAGCTTGACATCAACTTTCATATTGACCATATTGCGAAAAGCATCAACTATATCCCGGATCGGAGTTCCTTTGCTGCAGCAAACATTATAGATCTCTCCCACGGTCCCGGTGCTCACGATCGCCCAGTATGCTTTAACGACATCCCTTATGTCGACAAAGTCCCGGATACTATCCTGATTTTTAATACGGATCACGGGATCTTGTTCTTTTTTATTTATCGCAGCTACCTGGCGGGCGAGCGAAGAACACACAAGACGAGCTGGTGCGCCAGGGCCGATTATGTTGAAGGATCGCGCAATATAAACCTGACAATCATGAATAAAATGATATCTGCGGCAAATTAATGTCTGGCACACCTTGCTTATGCCGTAGAACGACACGGGGCGCAGCGTCATTTCTTCGTTAACCGGCTGCTTTTCAACGGCAACAACGCCATACTCAGCAGCCGAGCCGGGGCTCAGGACCCTGGTCGTCAACCCCTGAACTGCGTCCAGGATGTTCTTTGTTCCCTGAACATTGACATCAAGCAATTCCTCAAAATTATCGCTTCCGATCAGACCAGCCAGATGAAACAGATAGTCCGGCCTTACTGTTCGAATGATTTCTTGGATGAACTTTTTATCCCTTACATCGCCAGAGTAAAACAGATCCAAATTTTCCACTCGGCCGTGATCAACAGTTTTTGGCAGCACCGTGTCCAAACCATGAATTTCCAATCCCATCGTTTTAAGATATCGGGCAAGATGAACCCCGGTAAAACCGCTCACACCACTGATCAACACCCGTGTCATAATTTTTAACGGTTCATTTTAGAGCAAAAACTTGGATGGATCTCTATTGAAAAGCTCGGTGGCGGCATTGAAATCCTCGATTCGTCCGATATCATGCCAGTAGCCGGTATGCCGATAGCCCAGCACCCTGTGATTGCCCCGGACCAGCAGCTTGATCAAGTCAGGCATATCAAGTCTTAGCCCCTTCTTCAGGTACTTCAGTACCTCAATTTCAAACATATATATCCCCATGCTTACTTCATATGTCATCGACGGCTTTTCGATGTAATTGCTGACCCGGCCTTCTTCATCCGCTTCAATGATGCCCAGGTCAACCTCTTGTTTCTTCTGACACAGACCGATCGTCGCCGTGGCCTTGTTTTGCTTGTGAAATTCAATGAAAGCGCTGTAGTCCAGATCGGTTAAGATATCGCCGTTCATGACCAGAAACGTATCCGGCAGGTTCTCGATCAATAGTAAAGGCGCGGCGGTTCCTAATGGCGCCAGTTCTTCCGAATATTCGATCGCGACACCCAGGCTCTTTCCATCCTGGAACAGAGTTCTTATCAGTTCTCCTTGGTATCCGATCGCTAAAGTGATTTTCCTGAAACCATAGTGCTTGAGCTGCCTGATCACGATCTCCAGTATGGATTTTTCACCCACGGGCATCAGGGGTTTGGGTAAAATAGTCGTATAGGGCGCTAGACGGCTCCCCTTTCCACCAGCCAGGATAACTGCTCTCATGGTCGTCAGATATTATAGATGCCGAGACGATACCGATCAAGATGAGAGCCAATCCAGTCGATAGTCGTGCGCAGGCCGTCAGCGAATGATACTCCGGGATTCCAGCTGATGAGTTTTTTTGCCTGGCTGATGTCCGCGCACAACCTTTCCACCTCACTTTCCTGGGGCCGTACGCGCCCGGGATCTACCACCACTTCCAGGTCTTTATCCATTAAAGTAAGGATCTTCTTTGTCAGCTCTCCGATTGAGATCTCAAACCCGCTTCCCAGATTGGTCACGACACCGTCGCAAGCCCGAGAATGCGCGATCTTGAAGAACCCATCGATTACGTCAGTAACATAAGTGAAATCCCGCGTCGGTGGCAAAGCACCTAAATATATCCGATCGCTGGTGAGCGCCTGGGTAATGATCACCGGGATTATCGCCCGCGCTGACTGACGCGGTCCATAGACATTGAACGGTTTTGCGATCTTCACTCCGACACCAAAACTTTTGTAGTAAGTCAGCGCCAGCTGTTCAGCCGCACTTTTGGTCGCAGCATAAGGGGATTGAGGGACGACAGGATGTTTTTCATCCATTGGTATATATTGCGCCGTCCCATAGGTTTCACTCGTCGAAACGATTACAACATCATTCGTACGCAGGCTCCGTGCGCATTCCAGAACATTGTATGTCCCTTCGATATTGGTACGGATGTATGCCAGCGGGGAAACATAAGAATATGGGATGCCAATCAACGCCGCAAGGTGGAAGACCATATTGCAATCGTGCATTGCTTTGTACACGGAATCAAAATCCCTGACATCGCCCGCATAAAATTCGACATCATTCTGTAATGGGGAATCGGTCAGATTGCCCAGGCTATTACGGGAATTATAATGAATGAATGCTTTGACCTTATGACCTTTTGATACCAGTTCCTCGGTCAGATGAGAACCGACAAATCCACTGGCACCGGTTACCAGGATTTTACCCATGATCACTTCCTTTCGCTTGGCCACTGGACCATAACACTTTTTGTTCGGGCATTGATCACCGCTGCTTTAATTCTGTCTTTCAACAACAACTACCGATCGCTGCGATTTCCATGCGTGATCCAGCGGTTTTTTCGCATTATCTTACGACAACGACCTTTTCATTAATGATCTCGGCATCGACCTCTAGCTTGAGAAAATAGAGACCCTGGCTGAACCTGGACAGGTCAAGATCGAATGAATATTGCCCCGCCTCGACCGCGCCATCAACGATTAAAGCTGCTTCCCTCCCGGCAACATCATAGAGCGCGAGCTTGATATGTCGATGTTCCGGGACCGTATATCGCAGTTTCGTAGTGCCGGTGGTTATACTTGGCAGTACTTCAAGGTTGAAAAATCTGCGACGACCGATCGCCTTGTATTCTTCGGGTCCTGGCCAGATCTTCTGATAAGCCTTTTTGCACAACAGATATTCGATGTAACCTGCATAACCACCACTGCCTCTTATCACGAGGCTGTCGGTCTTGCACAATCCCTTCAAAATAATGAATTCATCGTCGTCTCCCTGCAGCGTGAGCAGACATCCATATTCGGCGGTTATCCCCGGAACATAGTAAGCAACACGAAACGCGCTGGGCCGGTCTATGTAGACCATATCCGCGAACCGGTCACCTTGAGCTACGATATATTTGACGTACAGACTTTCCGTCTGGATCGCCTTGAGCCGGATCTCGGTGCCGTTGTGGATCGTGTATGCACCGGTGCGGTCAATATCAAATTTAACCGTATCCAGAACCTGTCCCCTGACGAATTTACCGTATCCGCTTCCCGGCGCTCCGTAAGCACCAAAAAGAGTGTCGAACTGTATATTAAGGATAATAACTGAGTCGCAATAATAACCCATGTTGGCATAGTTTGGATTTAATTCCAAAAATTTGGTCAGTCCGTATCCGTAGCCACACCGGTCGCCGTGCAGTCGGAAAGGAAATCTTTCGAACATACTGGGCAGGCCGCAGTTGAACTGTTCTCTGAATTGAACCATATAATCACCGCTTTGGTCGCCGGGCATCTTCAATCCCAGGTTAATGGCCCGCCGGGAATAAAAATTTATGTCCTTATTGTAAGCGGACGTACCCTCCATGGAAATCTGAAATTCATCCGGGGCTATCCCCAGGGACACGTACGCCGTGCTGTCCGCACCGCCTTCCCAGCATTTTGGGAAATGCCAGTACATGGTCGACGATCTAGTCTCGATCTTTATCCCTCCCGAATCGTCATAAGCGTCAATGCTCTTGCGCGGGAAAACGACGCTCGAATCGCCATCGTATATCCCCATTATCTGCCGCGTTCCCAGGAACATCGTATCGCAGACATCGCTTCTAAAGAATTTATCACCGGATTGATAACCGCCGGAATTCCATAGATATCTTGCGGAATCCGATTGTCCGAAGACAACCGATGCCAGGCCGAAGAAAAACAGGAATGATCTTCGTGAAATAAAAGTCATTTCAGCCTCCTTTATCCTAATGCTTGGCGATCGATGCCGTAATGATCAGTGAATGAGAGAACCTGAGGACCGGATTATTCGTATCGAACATCAGATCTCCGAAAACGGCATTGAAAACCTTTGATTTAAGGGTCAGCTGTGGAACATTTCCTTTGATGACCATTATATGAAAACCGACAACTTTGAAAAATTCTTTCAGAAAAGGCAGATACAGAATATTCTGCCGATCGAGTAGAGCAGCATCATAGCCGGCCAGCAACCCGGATCTCAGGAAATTAAACCGGCTGACCAGACTATGGATATATGGTATGGAAAGGATCAATCGCCCGCCGTTCTTCAATACCCTCGCGGTTTCTTTAATGAAGTGTTCGGAACCCTCAAGACATTCCAACCCTTCGCTGTTTATTACGACGTCGAATGAATCGTCTTCGTAAGGAAATTCATGGTTTAGATCGACCCGCTTGAAATCTATCCGTTTATCCGCGGAAAAACAATCCAGGATATCGCATGCCGATACTTTATGCCCTTTGAATAACAGAATCTGAGAAATGATCCCTCTTCCGCATGCCGCGTCAAGTACCCGCGCCGGTTCTACGCCAACGCTTTTTATCGCTTCGGACCACGAGTAAAATAGTGCGTACTTCACGGGTCTTTTCATAAAGGGGATCCCGACAAGTCTTGCGATATCAGCCAGGGGAGGTTCGGGAGGAATATCGGGACCGGACACATATCTGGTATTCCACGGGATCTGCTTTAATTGCTTCAGCGTGAGGCTGTCCATGCCTACCTCCTCAATTGACCGGTTAATTTAAAGGGAACATCGGGATGCAGTCTTTTGATCGAAATCCTTCCTTCTTTTTGTTCGAGGTTATCGTGTTCAGACACTAACAACACGTCCGGCGGGTAAATATCAAGACCCAGATCAACAATGACCGATGCCGTCTTATTGACAACCACCACATCATAATCTTTCCCATTGCGCACGGTGACGTTCAGATCACATGCTTTTACCTTCTTGAAATGATCCCAGATCTGCGAGATCGTCGCCAGCCAGATCTCACCCCCATTGCTTCGATTAATCAAAGACTGAATGAGCGCTTCAAAATTGCCGATATTATTTTTTGCCAAGATATCAGATGGATGCAACCAGATATTGACTGCCGACTTATTCTCTACGATCTTTTTCAACGTCCCGCTTAGCGAACCAAGCACATCAAAACAATCATAAAAATTTATGTCCGACATGTAGTATAATTCCGAATCGTTATATTTGGAAAAATTCTTGATCTTACCGATTTTACTGCCGCATCTTGTGATCAGATCGAACCCATTGCTCATCATGATATTAATAATATCATTCGGCAAATAGACCAGATCGTATTTCTGGCCGGCGATTTCTTTACCGAGCGCGGTGAGTAAGTTCAAATCATAATAATTTCGGTAAGCATCGCCGCAAAACGGAAGCGACAATATATTCGCCCTTTTAAAACCGTTCTTTACCGCTGCGTTTTGCCAATCTTCAAGATCAATTGCTACGTTTTTATGTTCTTCCAAAACTATATATGGATGGGAAAATGTGTGGCATTGAATATCCTCGCCCATTTCTTTCAAAATTTCCGCTTGATCTCCAAAATACCAGTAAGGGAATTTTTTATAATCGCTGTTTGGTGCATAAAAAAACGTGGGACGGTTTTTTCGCCAGGTGACGATATCAGTAAAACCCGCCTCATAAATGGCATACGGCAGGATTTGATTGATACGATAAGCTTTCCCATCATTATTATCTTTTAATAACGCGTGCCCATTGGCAAACCACGTAGCATGGATTCCGTATTTATTAAATATCTTGATTATTTTCTCCGTACCTTTTCGCATTGCATAGCCCATGCCGTAATAAAATGAAAGGTCTCTTTGACGATGGAACACTTTATTCGTGATAGCGTATATTCTGCCGCGAACCCGGCTGCTGAAATTGGCGATGTTCCCGTAGGGAGCCGAAGTCTCGTAATCGAATGATAGAGCAACGGCTGAGCGGCAAAACCTTTTGAACGTAGATAAGGTGATACGGGCCTTCGAGCTCATTTGTATTCTCCAGTCAGCGATATATCGCTCATCATCGATCCCCGGCGAGCCGGTTCAGCAGGCGGTATCCTGCGCCTTTTTTGGATATACAGTAGAAAGGAACCACCCGGTCAGAAAAACCGGATTTGAAGCGGGCAATATTGGGAAGCCGCTCCGGCTCCAGCACGCATAGATCGTAGAAACGTGAACGGTTTTCTTTCGCCCATTTTATCGCTGCCCATTGCAGAAGCTCACCCTGGCCCAGATTATCAACGTTTTTTCTGCTTGCCCCAAGCCAGTAATGACAGGCGAATTTATTCCTCAAGGCGACCAATCCAGAGACGAAATTGGCTCCGACCTTGGCCAGGAACACGGATGCCTTATTCGCCCCGATATAGGTCTTCAGTACATTGACATAATATTCAATGGGTTTGAGCATCAACTCGGCCGCGCCGTAGGTTTCGATCATCATGTTATAATATTCCCCGAACCGTGCATGGTCTATCATCTCTACCGTAACCTTGTTTTTCTCTGCTTTCCTGATCATATTCCTTCTCTTTGAATTGATGGAATTATTCCAGATATCATCTTCGCTTTGATCGAGATCGATGACCGCGGTCTGGAACCTGTTCTTTTTCTCCATTTCCGAATAATCATCATGTTCGATTTGGGGCATAGACCAATATACTATCCCTTCGTTTGCAGCCGGTTGCATGGCAGACATGAGTTCTTTGATTCTCGTCTCCTCCCGGTCATACACCCATCCACCATAAGGTATTTCAAACTTCGTTGGATTGGACTGCGTGAAAATAGTGAAGCCGTTTTTTTTTGAATGGCACGGGCACAAGGCTACCAGCTTGCCGTTATCATTATATGCACAAAGGTAATAACATCGAGTCCTGAAATTCTTTTCGACAATTTGGTTGAATTCAGGTTCATGAAAGATCGTGCTGAAATTCGCGTTCAAAAACGACTTTATTTCGCCGATTTCGGACGACCGGTCGACGATATTTCTTTTTATGATCTTCACGCTTTTCGATCCGGAATTATTTCACGACCTCGGCCCATTATCGCGTTCGATGATCTCATCGATGATGAACTGGGGACGATTGCGGGAAGCATCCAGGGTCCGCCAGATATATTCGCCGATCACCCCCAAAATGACCAGTTGAACCCCGCCCAGAAGCAGGACGATGGTCATCAACGACGCCCATCCGACGATCGCATAACCATAGAGCATCTTTCTTATGACGACAAAGCAGATGCCAGCGAGCCCGAATAACGCTATTATCAACCCGAGCGCGGAACAGAAACGGATCGGGAAATAGGAAAAAGCGACAAAAGAATCGATGAAATACTTCATCTTTTTTGTAAACGTCCAGCGCGATCTATCGGCCGGTCTTTTCTGACGGTCATAATGGATCACGCTCCGGTTGAAACCGGTCCAGAGGATCAACCCCATCAACGATGTGTTCTTCTCGTCCATCTTTTTTATGACCTCAATCACCGCGCGGTCCAACAACACAAAGTCAAATCCGCCGATGGGCATGTCGGCAATAGCGAAAGCCCTTATTAAGGTATAATACAGTCGGGCCGGAAGCTTTATGAACCATGGCTCTTCGCGTTTTCTTCTTATTGCGAGGACTACCTTGCTGCCGGTCAGCCATTTTTCCACCAATTCGGGGATCAATTCCGGCGGATCCTGAAGATCGGCGGAAATCGTAACTGCACACTCCCCGCGCGCGCAGCATAACCCCGCCAGGATCGCGGAGAACGAACCGAAATTCCTCGATAGTTTCACGATCCTGACACGTTTGTCCTTCTCCGCCATCTCGGACAGAACTTTATACGAGTCGTCACCCGAACCGTCCTCAACGAAAATGAATTCGAATATGGCTTTGGGAAATCCGTCTGCAACCTTATCCAAACGCGACAGCAGCGTCCGCAAAGTGCCCGCATTGTAAAACACGGGGACGATCACGGATATAAAAGGCCTATTGTCTTTTTTCAAATCTGGTCCTTTGCAGTGAATTTATATTCTCCGCGATGTACTCGATCTCCCGAGCCGTCAGCTCGGGAGACATGGGCAGTGAAAGGATCTCTTGTGCGCATCTTTCAGTTACCGGAAAATCCTGACGCTTATAACCCAGCCATTGATATGCTTTTTGCAGGTGCACCGGGATCGGATAATGGATCAACGTATCAACGCCGTGCTGGCGCAATGCGACCTGCAGCCATTCCCTCTTTTTCACGCGAACTACATATAGATGATACCCATGTCTGCCATCGGGGCTTTCAAAAGGTTTGATGCAGCGGTCATCGGAGAGCATACGGTCGTAAACGTCGGCGTTCTTTCTCCGCCTCTCGTTCCAGGCATCAAGGCGTTTGAGCTTCACGCGCAGGACGGCCGCCTGCAGCTCATCGAGCCGGCTGTTAATGCCTTGAATCTCATGCCGGTACCGATCGCGCTGCCCGTAGTTCCTCAGCATCATCAGTCTCTTATACAATCCGCGGTCATTGGTAGTTATCATGCCGCCATCGCCGTAACATCCCAAGTTTTTTGTTGGATAGAAGCTAAAACAGCCCATATCACCCCAGGCACCAGCCTTTCTACCCAGGAATTCGCTGCCATGCGCTTGACAGGCGTCTTCGATCACAAAAAGACCGCGCGCGCGGGCAATTCTGTTGATCACATCCATCCGGGTCGTCTGACCATATAAATGCACCGGAATAATGGCCCTGGTTCTCGAAGTTGCCGCTTTTGCTATCTTATCCGCATCCATCAGGTACGTTCTCTCATCGATGTCGACAAAAACGGGCCTTGCATCGACCATGGAGATCGCAGAAACCGTAGGCATGGCGGTATTAGGCACCGTAATGACCTCATCTCCCCGACCGACGCCGCATGCCATGAGCGCGAGAGCCAAAGCTTCTGTTCCGGATGCGACACCAACGGCGTATTCGGTCCCGATATACCGGGCGAATCCTTTTTCAAAACCAGCAACCTCTTTACCTAAAATGAACCGGCCGCTGGTCAGCACCTTCGCAACGGCTCGGTCGATCTCCGGTTTTATCGCCCGGTACTGCTTCTGCAGATCATTAAACAAGATTTTTTTCATGAGACGCCCTGGACAATGCCGTTCTTCTTGATATACACCATTCCGCACACGCATTTTGCCATCGGTTTTTCGAAGGTGATCTTTTTCGAGCACATACAGACATAACCATGCACCTTTGCCGGATTACCGTAAGCCAGGGCATAGTCGGGGATATCGCGGGTGATGACCGCGCCGGCGCCGATCAACGCGTACTTGCCGATCGTTATCCCGCATAAGACCGTGCAGTTGGCGCCGATGCTGGCGCCCTGTTTGATCAGCGTGGGAACGAATTTTTCGGGATAGGCTTTGCTCCGGGGACGAAGATCGTTCGTGAATGCGACGCACGGTCCGACAAAAACGTTGTCTTCGATCCTGACGCCGTTCCAGAGATACACGCCGCTTTTAATGGTAGCATTATTGCCGATGATCACGTCGGACTCGATGAAAGTATGATCGCATACATTGCAGTTGCTGCCGATGACCGCGCCTTTAAGAATGTGAGCGAACGCCCAGATCCTCGTGCCCTCGCCGATCGACTCGTTCTCCACAAGGGCTTTTTTATGAATCATAACGGTTGGATGGATCATGGTTTACCAGTAGAATTCTTTATACTGCCGATAATACGCGAGCGTTCTTGTTATTCCATCCCTTAGCGATGTGCTGGGTTTCCAGCCCGCGATCTTCCTTATTTTTTCAATGTCCGAATAAAAATCTCCCGGTTCCTGCGCTTTTCTTTCCGGCGAATAGGGAGCGAATTCCCAGCTGCCTTTGCCGGCGATCTCAACGATAGTTTTGATCAACTCCAGAAAACTTGTCGGCTTGTCAATGCCGACATTCAGCACTTCGCCAAATCCCTTCTCGCTTGCAGCGCACGCCAGGATCGCATCCACGCAATCGTCCACGTACAGGAAATCTCTCACGATCTTGCCGTCGCCAAAAACCTTCAGTGCCTCGCCATCGATCGCCTGGCGGATGAACCAGTTGACAACGCCGTAATGTGAATGTTTCATCTGCGCCCTCGGTCCGTATATGTTGGTCAACCGCAAAAGCACTGACTTGATGCCGTGAATATCATTGTACACTTTCACAATCTTTTCCGCGGTCAGATTGGCGATTTCATGGATGCCCTTGGGGTAGGTCGGCGCGTTCTCATCGACCGGCAACCGCACGGATGAACCATAAACCCCTCTTGTCCCGGTATAAACCACGGTTGCGTGCTGGTTATGTTTTTTCAGCGCTTCCATAAGGATAGCGGTGCCCTTGATGTTGATGTCAATATCGGGATAGGGATTGGACAGGCTTAATACGTGCGAAACCTGGCCCGCCAGGTGAAAGACCAGGTCCTTCCCCTGAACGAGGTAATTCATGACGCTCTCGCTCAAGATATCGCCAAAATTGATGTTCACCTTATCCTTTATCGGCTCGATGTTGAACAGATTGCCGCCGTGTTCCGGCAGCATGTTATCGATGATCGTGACCCGTGCGCCGAGTTCAACAAGCCTGATCGAAAGATTGCTGCCGATAAAACCAAGACCACCGGTTACTAGCACATCTTTGCCTGAAAATCCAGCTGTTTTCATTGCCACCTCGATGGGTCATTCGACCGCGTAGATCATGACCTGCCCGTCATTGAACACATTCCTGAAAAAAGCGAGTTCGCTGATCTTCCGCTGGAATTTCCAAAAACCGAGAGCACTGTCGCCGCTACCTTCAATGGGGCCGTAGACCAGGTAATCCACGCGGTATTTTTTTAACATGGAACGCACGTCCTCGCATTGCAGTTCCCGGTACCGGGTCAGCACCGAGTCGATATCATCGTCCGTATAGCATTTAAGAAACCTATCGCGGTCCATCATAACCCTGTTCTTCTCACCGTACGGCCGCCAATAGAACAAGATCGATTTTACCTCTTCGCTGTAGTCTGCCGAGTTTGCTTTCAGCGCCGACCGCAAGCGGTCAGGGCTCAATCCGATAAAACCGAAGAGCCGCAGTGCCCGGTCATGGAAGATCTCCGGTCGTGTAAACATTGCGTAGTCCGCAAAATACACGTTGTTATGCGTATAAACAACGGTAAAATCAGCGGTCAGGGGATTACAGAGCACGACGCTTTCTCCTGCCGCATAACCGTTCAACCAGGCAAACGCCGGACCATAATCCTGCATGACCGTGGCAAATCCTTTTCTTGTACCCGCATAGCTTGAGATCTGGGTCAGCAATCCTATAATCAATACCGCCGACAGGCCTAGAGAATAACGTAACTGCCTCCTTCGGCCTTTAGAAATCCCCAAACCGAGCACTGCTAAACCGATCACCCAGGTTATTAATTTTTTGTCGATCATCCATGCAAGACGACCGGCTTTGCCGAGAATGCCACCGGTTCCCGGCGCTGGAAAGCGCAGGACAAGGATTGCGCCGGCAGTCAAGGCGATCAGCACTATCGCGGCGAGATAGATATAATATCTCTTATTACCCGCCGACGACAAACGTTTGCACCTTTCCTTCACATAGGCTTTGAAATCGTCGTTATTCAGACGGGAGAAAACGACCGCGATGATTATGGTGAAAATCACGGGGGCAACGAAAATCTCGAAATGGTGCAACTCGAGGCTGATACCGGTGATCACTTGTTGATTCATGCAGATAATGTGGGCTGTTGCCAGTGCGGTCAGAACGGCGAATTCCGTTTTACCAAACCACCCTTTCCGGTAAAACCAGAAACAGGCGAATATCACTATAACAACAAGAACCTGGAACAACGTGATCGCCGGAGCATGAGGCAAAGCCACCCCGAAAGTATGGCTCGTCCAGATGTTGGACTGGCCGGCTGTCTGGATCAACCGGACCCAAGCATATGCCGATAGCACCGCCGAACCGAGAAGCATGATCAGAGTATGCCTTAACCAGACGCGATTTTTAAATACCACCGCGACCAAGGCAAAAACGGTCAGAGCAGCATAAAGATAAGTCCAGTAGAACAAATAACTGTATACGGTCGCGCTGAGACTAAATGCTCCCAGAATCGCGGCCCATGCTTTGTTGTTCTTGATTGAAATGACCCAAAAAACCAGGGAAAGCGCCCAGAAAAGCGCCGCCACCTGTATCCCGGGCCGTAAGAAGACCAGATGGAAATCCCAATAAACGGACCAATTGAAGATCACAAAATCCCTGGTCCAGATCACCGGCATAAGAAGGGCGGCGAGGGCGCCGAGAACGGCTGTCGCACGATCCCTTACCAGATTTAATACCAGAATGTATATGAAAATAAAAAGCAGCGCCGGGAACAGAAATTTAATGATTATAACCAGAATATCCATGGGTATTGACAGAATCTCAGCCGGTATGCCGACGAGCCAGTAGGGCAAGAACTGGGAACTCATGTAGGATGCAGGCTCACCCGGCTGTTTTTGTTCCCAAAAATACCAGTTTTTTAGCGAAAAGTTGCCATCCATTACCTCGCGGATCATTCCGAGGTAGCTCCACTCATCCTGTGCATTTGTAAGCGCGATACCCCGGTACTCTTTACCCATTTCAATCCGGTAGACAAGATTGGGAGCGACATATATGACACCCACAATCATGCCCATGGCCGCAGCCAGGATAATGGAATAGTTCTTGAGGTTCTTCATCACCGGAGATATCAGTTGCTATCGAAGAGTACCTTTGAATAGACTTTTTTCAATTTACCGGCCACGGCTGCAAGCTCACACACCTGCATGCGCTTTTCAGCGAGCGCCCAGTTTGCCCGGAATTCATGATTTAACGCTTGAAGCAGAGCCCTGTGCAGCACGGCGGGATCCGACGGCGGCACCATTATGCCGACACCGTCCGAAAGTAGTTCATGAATCCCTCCCACGTTTGAAGCGATCACGACTTTTTTACAGCTCAGAGCTTCCTGGATGACTGCAGGCAAACCCTCGTAGCGGGATGGCAGAACGAACAGCTCGGAAACACCAAAATACAACGGGAGCCGGTCATGAGGTATAAAACCGGTAAAGATCACGCGGTCGGACAGACCGAGCCTTGAAGCCTGTTCCTGCAGGGTATTCATGAACCCTCCTTCACCGACGACTACCAGTGCGATATCTTCAGCGAGATCGGGCAGAACAGATATGATATCCTGGATACCTTTAAACTCTTCAATCCGGCAGATCGTAAGCATGAAACGTTTGGTTGCATCATAGCCAAGGCGTGTGGCGCATTCTTGTTTGGGCATGGGTCGGAAAATTTTTAGATCTAAAGGATTCTCCACTTTCTCCACCCGGCGTGGATCGACTTTGATGAACCTATAATAACCGGGATGCGCCGGGTTGGTCAACCGCTCAACTTCATCCTGATTGCAACTTACAATCCAAGCGGCGCTCTGTATGGCGATTTTTTTTATCAAATGACGACCGGCGTGCTGGCGGTCAAGCTTTGAACCATGGAAATGGGCGACAAAGGGAATATGCAGGCTTTTGAGATAAAAAGCCAATAAATCATACATATCGGGGATCCGATCGTTGAAGTTATAGCCGTGGATATGCACCAGATCGGGCTTATCCTTTTTTATCATTGCACAGAGCGCCAGGCTGTATTCCCAACCGATCTTTCCTTTGATAAATGTCACGGGCAGGCACTTCATGACATAACCATATTTATGCGTGAACATAGCAGGCCTTTTAGCGTACTGCGAGAAAAAATAGACGATCGCATTAAAACCCGACACCACGGTCGCCCTGGCGAGTTGGGCAGTGAATCCTTCGTGCTGAGCAACCACCACGCGGTTAAAATCTTCAAGCGATCCGCCGTTCTGGAAAAAATAAGGATAAGCAAATTCAGACGAATGGAGTATCACGTGAGCTATCGATGATTTCATCAAGGCTGAAAACTCTCTATTTGCTTCAGCGGTCGTTTCATTTCACGGTTTGCGGGCGGCGACAAAAAGCATATGAGCAAAAATCTGCGGATATCGCTTCGTTAAATGCAGGATAAACCCGCCCAATCTCGTTACTCCGGCATATGCGCCATTCTTGCTCACCTTGCGAAGTTTATCGAACGGGAATTCGTTCGTAAGACCAAATCCGGGCGAATTATAGCCAACGACCTCAGGCAGAAAACCGTTTGATCTAAGCATTTTTATAAAAAACGCCCGGTCGAATTTATGCTCGAAAAATTCTTTTTTTAGATCCACCCTACCAAGGGAGACGCGGGCGAGATCCTTCAGCATCCGATATGGTCTTTTGATGGACCGAATCCAATTCTGGACCGGAACCGTCACGCATAGCCAGCCTGACGGCTTGAGTACCCGGTACGCTTCGCGGATAGCCGACTGCGTTAAAGTCAGATCATAAAAATGCTCGATCACACCCCAAGATAAAACAACGGAAAAAGACCGATCGGCGAAAGGCATGCTCAGGACATCGCCACCGACCAGAAGGAAAGACGGTCGCAACCGACGAAGTCGGGATAATGCCTGCTCGGCATAATCCAACCCGACCGCCGGACGTTCATGATTGTTGCCAAGCCATTCGAGCCACCCGCCCTGACCGCATCCTGCCTCCAATATCAGTCCCGGGGTTGTACTCAAGATCCTCTTTACATGAGGCAGGTAATCGCAATTTTCAATCCCGGTGTATGGATCGAACAGCAAATCATGGAAACTCGCCGTGTCTTTCGCCCAGATCTCTTCCCAGATTTCACTTTTCATCGTTTGAATTCATTTTTTATATACTCTTTCATGGACCGAACATCGAAGATCCGGAGTGCGAAGTTGATATCTTCCTTATTTGCCATTTTCAGGAGGTAGTACGCCAGGTAAGTAATACCAAAATAAACGACTGGGAATATGAACTCGAGATAATTCACCCTTACTGCAATATATTTTAAGAACAAGAAAAATAGCGCCACGTTGAGAATTCCAAAAAGCCAGTATTTTATGTTTCGCAGGATGGTCACTTCTTTTATCAATTGCCAGACATATATTCGGAAAAACACGCCAAGGAACAGGTAGTTGATCGACCAGGCAAGTGCGGATCCGATTGCCTTCAGGTGGAGCATTTGCGGAGCCACGAAAAATAAGTTCAAAAGTACGAAAAATATCAAAGAGTACAATGACAAACGAGCGCTTTTATTTATATAACCGGCTCCCAGAAGCAAATTACCATAGTGCTGGTTAGCCACGAAGACGAATGCACCAAGGAATATCACTACAAGAACGGGGCCTGATGATATAAAATCCTTCCCGAGAAGTATTTTTATCAGAACCTGAGAATAAAGTATCAAAAAAATCACGATGGGCATAAGAAAAACATAAATAAACCGCTCGTATTTATCGATCGTACGGTTGATGTAATCGTAATCCTTCTTTACCACTGAAGACGAAAATGTCGGAAAAAAGATCTGCCCGACCGCCAAACCCACGATCTGAATAAGACTGCCGATGCTGAACGCCACCGCGTAATATCCCACCTGCTCGGAATTGGAAAAATACTGCAGTAAAAATTTATCAAAATAGCCAATGAACGTCCCATGAAGGACCATGATGATCATCGGCGCCGCGATCTTGACATAATCCCGGGCAAGGTTTTTGTCGAAATGACCGATCTTGAAATCTTTAAAGAGATACAGATACAGGGGTAAGACTAAAATGACACCAAGCAAATTGGCGAAACTCAGCGCGATCGCGCTGGCTGCGATCAACACGGCCACGATCTTCAGGACCTGCGTCAAAACGATCTGGAGCAGATTCGGTACATCCTGCCGCGCCTGCTGGGTCAGAGCCATGAAGGTGATAATAGGAATGTACAAGAACTGGGAGATCGTAATGGCAACCAGCCAGATGATGATGACATAGAAATGTGTCCTGCTTTCGTATTGGATATGAAATACATATTCCTTGACAACGAGATAGAGTATCACCAGGACAATGAACAGGATGATCAAAATGCTTTTCAGAACGGAAAAGGTTTTTATGCAATCGCCCAGGTTCCGGCCTTCGGAAACGATCTTTATATGGGCATTGCCGATCCCCAGGTCCGCGAAAAATGTGAACATCGAAACCAGCGACATGCCGAAAGCGACCGTCCCGACCACGGTTGGACCGGCGACCCTTGCCACGACGATGCCGGCGATCATGGCGATCATCTGGGCCACGATCCGCGACGAATATCCTAAAATGAGTTTTTGAGCCAGCATGGTATTTTAAACGAAATGTCCGAAAGACAGTTTCCGGTTCTTAGAGCCCCAGGCGATACTGGAGAAGAAACCCTGCCATTTTGCCAGAATAATGGATATTTTTCCTTTTTTCAGCGCGATCAGCGAGCTTTTTAGTATACCCTGGATGAAGTGATGCCAGAAATACCGTCGGAAAAAAGTCCGCGATCTATGGAGCAGGATCACGAGCGTCGGGTTCCTGGCATCATAGAACGCCTTCCGAGAAGAGTCCCGGCCGATGGTCATGCTGTCTTTATGCCAGAGCTTTGCCCGGGGCGCGTACATGATCCTGAAACCTGCTTTTTTCGCCCTCGCCTGCCAATCAAACTCCTCGGACTGGAGATGAAAAACCGGATCATAGCCGCCGACCGCATCATACACGTTTTTATTCACCAAAGTAAAGATATCGTCCATGAAGACTCTTTCGCTGATCTCTTCATACTGTCCCTGGTCCTTCTCGCGGTTGCCGATATGCTCCCCGTTCCATCTTACCGGATCTTCTTTCTTCCCGACGGTCTGAAAAGTATCAGCGTGGTCATAATAATAGACCTTTCCGCTGACGAAGCCTATCTTCCCGTTGGTCTCGGCGACTTTAATCAGTTCCGAGATAACGTTTTTATCGACCTTCACATCATTGTTGGAGATCAGTGCATATCGGGCGTGCTCGCTTTCGAACGCATACTCAAGACCGACGTTAAACCCTCGAGAATAGCCGTAATTCCTATCCAGCCTTATGGTTTTGACGCCAGGGAACCTTTTTTCGACGTACGCACACGTGCCGTCGTGAGAGCCGTTATCTATGACCGCGACCTTGAAATTGGGATAATCATTTTCGAGGTAAGAAAAAACCGCTTCATCCAGCAAATACCGGCCGTTATAGGTCAGGATCAATACGACAACTTTTGGATGGGCCACGTTATTTGTTCCTTTTCCGCCAGACCGGTTTTACGTATTCGTTCGAAAGCAGGATGTTTATCCCCGGAATTCTAAGACAGCCCGGGCAGGCTTTTTTTGAAAATCCGAAATCTTCAAAAATAACATCGGTCATGTATGCTTTGCCGCAGAATTCACAAGTTTCCCGCGACGGCGGTTTAAGGGGCGGATCCATGAGATAGGGTAATTTTAACTTCGGCTTGCGTTTCTTCAAATAATGTTCGGCGAGACCGTTTTTTTCGCAGGCATCGCAGATCGGCAGGTCATACTTCGATAAAGAAAAATATCGGGCGCTCTTCCGACCGCAGAGAAAACAATGCATGACTTCCGCCGCTTTTACTGAGATCGTAACCGCCTGAGCGCCAATCGCATTTACCGGCGTGTTCTCAAAAGTATTTGAACACCAGATGGCAAATGACCCCTTCCTGAGGTTTTCGCCGGTAAAATTCCTCATCTCGCAAAAAGCGTACATGATATCGGCGCTGCCTGAGTTGACGATTTTCATCCCGGCAGCTTTTACCATGTTTCGCAATCGGCGCGGACGATACCAATACTGAAAAAAAGGCGCCGGTTCTATTTTATGACCGATGATCCGCTTCACGATATTCTTGAGGGTTTCTTTTTGATGTCTCATCAAAACATTGAACGAAACCGATGGCGTAGAAATTATCGCTATGCCGCCGGGTCTGAGTATCCGGTACGCTTCTGCCAGGGCTGGACCAGGGCCATTGATAAAATGTTCAATCACGCCCAGCGAGATATATCCGCTCAGGGTTTCATTTGGATAAGGAAGATCCGTTATGTTACCAGCAAGGAAATTTTCTTTAAAACCATTATCGCTTTTCCATTTTTTCACCAGACCGATGAGCGGTTCGCAGAAATCGACGCCATCGATATCCAGGGCTAACCGCCCCAAGTAAAAAACATAGCGACCATATCCGCATCCCGCCTCGACGATCTTGCCGTACCTGGGCGCGTACTTCAGGATCCATTGTCTCAGACCATAAAAATCCCACATTCGGATTTCCGAAAGGGGATCACTATCTTTCCAGGAATCATTCCAAACCGCAATATTCTGTCCAATATCATTATCCATCAGCACGATTGATTAAATTCCGGGGAATTTGCGGATTGCTTCGATCACGGATTTTGCTTCATCATCGGTAAGGTCCGGGAACAAGGGCAGCGTTAAAAGCTTTTTCCAGACAGCGTCCGATACCGGGGTATCCCCCCGGCAATCATGGTACATTTCATAGTGATTGCTGGGCACATAGTGAACGCCGGTAGATATACCCAGCTTCTTGAGATAATCGTTGAGTTCGTCCCGCCTCTCACCTTTGATGACATAATTATGATTGGCGGGCTTCGTCATGTAATCCTTCCTGACCGGACGTTCGATCCAATCGCAGTCCTTCAAGCCTCCGTTGTAAAGAGCGACGATCTCCTCGCGGCGTTTGTTCGTCCGTTCAAGCTTAGCCAGCTGAACAAGACCCAGGGCGGCCTGGATATCGTTCATGTGGTATTTGTAGCCGATCTCTTCAACATTGTAGTACCATGAATACGCCTGGCTGTCCTTTTCCTCGCGCGAAAAGGTGTCCTTGCTAATGCCCAACCAGCGCAGTTTTTTCAGCCTTTCATATACCTGGGCGTTATTGGTTGTTATCATACCTCCATCACCCGTCGCGAGGTTCTTCACGGCATGGAAGCTGAATACGCCGAGATCGCCGATCGAACCGAGTTTTTGACCATTATATTCACCACCGCAACCATGGGCAGTGTCTTCGATGACTTTGAGATCATGCTTACGGGCGACCGCGTTGATCGGATCCATATCACAGGCATAGCCGCCGTAATGAACGACGATGATCGCTTTTGTTCCATTCGTGATCAGCGGCTCTATCTTCCCGGCATTGATATTAAGCGTATCGGGCTCGATGTCGCAAAAAACCGGTTCCGCGTTATTGTACAAAATGGCATGATTGGTCGACACGAAGGTCATGGGAGTGGTAATGACCTCTCCCCCTTTTACTTCCATGACCATTAGCGCCAGATGTAACGCCGCGGTGGCGGAATTAAGACCGACCGCGTACTTAACGCCGATATATTTTGCGAATTTCTCCTCGAACTCGGCAGTCCTGGGTCCCAGACCGATCCATCCGGACTTAATGACCTCTGCCACGGCGTTGATCTCATCGTTGCCCATTGAAGGTCTGAATACCGGAATCACGTTCATCCTCCCTTTTCCGCTTTTTCAAAATCATCCACGCCTTCGGTGCCGTTTCGTTGCTGAGTGTTTATCCTCGAAATAATGGCAGGAAATGCCCATATGAAAGCGATCAATGATATCCAGTGGTGTTCCAGCACCAGTACCGGTTTCACCCATACCGCCGGAAGCAATGCCACGAAGACCACCAGAAAACCCAGGATTATACTGCGGTAATACTTGTCTTCGATCGCCTGATAAACCTTTATTGATTGGACCACATAACAGATAAAGATCATGGCAAAGATCGCCAGACCGATCAATCCGAGCTGAAAAACGATCGCCATGTACCCGTTGTGGGCAATGCTGACATTCGCCTGGTACATGGGGTGGTAATATGTAGCACCAATCCCGTTGCCAAGGATCGGCGATTTTGTTATTGCGCCCATAATCGTTTTGGTCTCCACCGTACGCCACACCATCGTCTCAATATCATTAGGGGATCTTACCGTTTCGCTTTGCCGGCTCACAACCTGTTCCCACCAATTCGGGACTTTGATCACGCCGAAATAAACCGGCAGATATGTTACCAGCAGCACGAAGAACGCAACAGTGATCACATTGCGGGTGATAGCCCTCCTGATCTTTCCTCTGAAGGTCATCCAGATCAGGAACAGACCCAGGATCACCGAATAGTAGACATTGCGCGTAAAAGAAACGAACATTGATATTATTGCCAGGATAATGAAAAGCCGGTACCCCCAGTTATTTTTTAAACCCCCATTGGTGACACCCGCAAGCACCGGGAAGAAAAACATGTAGATCAAAGAGATCGAAGCCGGCATGACCCTTGCCAGTGTCAGATCTTCGCCTTCGGGTACTACCCGGCTAATTGTCCACGCCGCCCACGGGAGGATCCTGTTTTCCGGACCAGCGATGTATTGGATAAATGACAGCAGCGCGCAGATAAAGGCTATCACGGTCAGGCTTTTCATGACAAACCGCATCTTTTCATCAGAATCAATATAATAAAGCGCCAGGAAAAAGTTCAGATAATATATGTAGCTTCGTCCGGTCAGCACGGCGTTGATCAACGTAGCCCGCTGCAGCAATAAGGCGTTTAGAACAGAGAATGCCAGCCACAAAAAGAGCGCGATCATGGGCAATGTTATCGGCGAGGCCTCTTTATGGAGGTCTTTTCTTATTGCCCCAATAAACAACATCCGAACTGTCAGAAAAATGCACAACGCCTCGGGCAGATAAAGGCCGACGTCGCCGGTCGCGATCACCTGGGGAAAGGTATCAAGACTGAACACGGTCGAAGTAGATACGATCAAAAGGACCAGGGCTATCAAAGGGCGACTGAGTATCAACGCGATCATTATAATGTAGAGTGGCAATATGGTCAAAATATTCGGCTGCGTGGGCAGGAATATGATGAACACAAACGCCAGGATGGGCACTATGATACTAATAATGAACGGCCATTTGTTTCGCATACGTCTCCAAAAAAAATTAAAGATACCCCGATCCGCCCTGGCTCTGAGGTCACCGTAAGCAAGGTTCATATTGCCACTGGCGTTGCTGCTATTTCTACGCCGACTCTTGAGGTATCAAGAATATTTCAATAAACCGCTGCGCGCCGACTTCGATCCGGTTGACCATGGCCTGGACCTGGACCTGGCTGTCGTTTTTCCCGCGCACAATGGTTTTTAATGATCCGTTGCCATGGCCTTCGGTCAGCATTTTGATTATGCCGCTCATGGTTGCCTCGCGGACATCCGCCGTAAAGATATTCTCCAGATCCACGTTCACGATATGCTCGGGGTCCCGGCCGAAGAGCTCGATCGCTCTCTGGTTGGCGTCCATGACCTTGTAATCCTCCAGGTCGACGACCAGAATAGGAATGCTGGCGTCATCGAAAAGCCGCTCGTATTTTGCCATTGCCTCGGCCTGTTGTTCAGAAGTTCCCGCGGGTTCGCGCAGGTAATGTACCAATCCCCCGCCGCCGGCGAACACCTGCGGGTACACGCTGCAGGTCAGTCTTTGTTTCAGGCCCTTGAAGAACATCGTACCAGTATCGGGTTCGCCGCTGTCTCGCGCTTTTTTGCCGGGGCAGTCATCGGGCGGGGTATCGGAACAATGCAGGATCTTGTAACACTTGTGGCCGATGACTTCACTTACACCCTTGCCCAGTTTGCGGAATGTCGCCAGGTTACCCCTTAAGATGGTATAATCGAAATCCGTAACGAATATCGGGTCTTCGATCGCGTCCACGGTCGCTTCCCACTCTTTTTTCGCCGCCGTGACGGTCAGCAGCAGCCTTCGGTTTTCTTTAACTAATTGATTCTGGTGCAGCACACGGCTCACTATACCCTTCACCTTGGTTCCGGTGATCGGAAGGATCAGAAAACTGATGATATCCTGAACCTCGGCTTTTGCCATGGCTTCGGGGAACGCGTAACCGGTGATCACGATGATCTCGGTATCAGGGCACTGTTTTTTGATCTCTGGTATAACGTTGGTATAAGGCAGGGCGGCGGCATGTGCATCAATGAAGATCAGATTATATTGTCCTGACTTACCATTATCAAGACACGCTTCAGCACTGTTCACCGAGCTTATCTTGTGCCCTTCGTCCTGTAATATATCGCTTAACTGTTTGACTATTTCAAGATCCTGACTGGCGATCAATATCTTTGCTTTCATAAATTACCTCCGGTGATCATTGGTTAAATGTAAATGGTCAAGTATATTTCCTCACAAGCCAATCTCTGTTTTCTATTGCTTGAACGTATCCGCTATTGGCGGTTAAGCTACCGCTATTGTCAGTTACACTAACTGACCGTATATGATGAAAAATGGATATATTTTTACAATATTATTATATAGATATTATAATATATGTCAACTGGTTTCTATCGTTATAAGCGTTATAAGCGTATAATCGTTTGGATCGTTAAGATCGTTATAATCATTTAAAGCATCATCAAGCCTATCAGAATATCAGGTTATCAGGCATGTCCTGTTCCCCTGGTCTCCTGACTTCATTAGCAAGTCTAAAGCCCCGCTATGCGGGATCATGACCTTGCCCTACTAATAAATGGCATCCCTGTGGGATATCCACTTCCTGATCCCCTGATATCCTGATACCCTCTTCTTGATACCCTGATGCCCTGATCCGCTTCATGCTGATCTGCTGATGTCCTGATACGCTTTTTCCGGGGCTTGCGGTTTACGGACTACCGATATATCAGCGATTATTTTTCTCTTGATTTTATCCTATTATTGTGTATAATTTAAGCCATGAGAATAGAGCCGAACCCTCATTTACAAAGAATCCAAACATACAAACCCGGAAGACCCATTGAAGAGGTCATCAGGGAACTGAACCTGAAAGGCGAAGTAATAAAACTTGCTTCCAATGAAAATCCTCTCGGCACATCTCCCCTTGCACTTGAAGCGATGAAACGAACCATGGAAGAATCCGCGCTGTATCCCGATGATAACTGTTTTTACGTAAAGGAAATCATTGCTAAAAAATTTAACGTTGATATCAGTCAACTGTTCATTGGCAATGGTTCAGTCGAGATCATGCCATATCTTACGCTCACCTACCTGAGCGCTAAGGATAGCGCGGTTGTAAGCCAGAGCGCTTTTATCTGGTATAAGATTGCGGTTAATATTGCCGGTGGCGAATTGATCGAAGCGCCGATGAAAGATCACACCCACGACCTGAAAGCCATGCTCAAAGCCATTAAATCCAATACGAAGTTGCTGTTCATTGCCAACCCCAATAATCCAACGGGTACGATCGTAACGAAAGAAGAATTTGATGTCTTCCTTGAGGAAGTTCCCGACCACGTCATCGTCGTTCTTGACGAAGCTTACAAAGAATACATCAGCGATCCGGTCTATCCGAACTCAGCAAAATACTTCGGTAAGAAAAAGAACCTGGTCATCCTGCGCACTATGTCAAAGATGTACGGACTGGCAGGCATGCGCCTTGGCTTTATGCTGGCTGACCAGGACATCGTATCAAACGTCATGAAATTGAGGATATCTTTTAACGTTAACAGAATCGTACAAAGTGCCGCGATCGCGGCATTTGATGACGTAGAACACATCAGTAAAAGCCGGACCGCGAACGATGCCGGAAAACAGTACCTATACGATGAATATAAGAAACTGGGCGTATTCTTTGTCCCAACATATGGGAATTTTATCTTTGTCGATTTTGCCCGGGACAGCAAGATCGTGTTCGAAGAGCTGCAAAAACAGGGTGTAATAACCCGGACCATAAAGGAATATGGTTTTCCAAACGCGTTGCGGATCACGATCGGCACCGAAAAACAGAACCGCCGGCTGATCAGCACGCTGAAAAAAATACTATAAATGGTTAAGAGGTTAAATGGTTAGCTATTTGACCATTCACCAATTACCAATTACCATCTTTATTAAGGAGGCATAATGATCATCAAATTATCTAACGGGCAGTATGTCCCGGTAGAGATGCATAAGACAAGAATGGTTCAGAAGGTCAACCTGATCCCGGCGCGGGAAAGGCTCAAAGCCATTGATGAAGCCGGGTACAACACGTTCCAATTGAAAACCAAAGACATATTCCTTGACATGTTGACCGACAGCGGCGTCAACGCGATGAGCGACAACCAGTTTGCCGCTTTTATGAGAGCCGATGACGCGTACGCCGGCAGCATGACGTTCTATGAGTTCGCTGACGCAGTGAAGGATGTGCTTGGATATGACTATGTCATGAACGTCCACCAGGGGCGCGCGGCCGAACACCTGCTGTCGAAAGTATTTTCCAAGCCGGGCGGCGCGACGATCACCAATTACCACTTCACCACGACTAAGGCGCATATCGAGGTCACGGGCCAGATGGAGTGCCTGGAGCTCTACACGAAGGAAGCCCTTAATACCAAGAGCACCTGTCTGTTCAAAGGCAACATGGACCTTGACAGGGTCAACGCCGCGATCAAGAAATACGGCGCGAACATGATCGGTTATGTGCGCATGGAAGCGACCACGAACCTGCTCGGCGGACAGCCCTTTTCAATGGAGAATTTCAGGGAAGTCAGGAAGGTCTGCGACAAACACGGTTTGATACTGGTCCTGGACGGCAGTCTGATCATGGAAAACGCCTATTTGATCATGCAACGGGAAAAGGGTTATGAAAACAAGACGGTCGCCCAGATCATAAAGGAAATGTGCAGCCTGGCTGATGTTTATTATATGAGCGGGCGCAAGAACACGTGCGTGCGCGGCGGCGCGATCGCGACCAACAAAAAAGAGATCTACGACATCCTGGAGCCATGGCTTCCGGTGTACGAGGGATTCTTCACTTACGGCGGCATGTCGATGAGAGAAGTCGGCGCGATGGCTGTGGGCATGAGAGAGATGACCGACCCGCACCTGGCGGGCGCGGCGATCGAGCAGATCAAATACATGGTGGAAAAACTTGACGGCATGGGGATTCCGGTGGTTACGCCGCCGGGCGGCCTGGCCTGCCATATCGACGCGCGTAAATTTTTGCCCAACTTGAAAAAAGAAGGCTATATCGCGGGCTCGCTGTGCGCGGCCCTCTATATCGCATCCGGCGTGCGCTCGATGGAACGGGGCACGATCTCCAACGACCGCGACAAGAACGGCAATGACGTGTACGCCGACCTGGAACTGACCCGCATCGCCTTACCGCGAAGGGTTTACTCGTTATCGCATATCGAATACATCATCGAACGGCTCCAGTGGCTGCAGAAGCACGGCGATCTGATCAAAGGGCTCAAGTTCGTCAAAGAACCGCCGGTGCTCAGGTTCTTCGTCGGGAAACTGACCATCCTTGAGGACTGGGCAAAGAAATTCTGCGACGCGTACATAAAGGATCACGGAGATATTTGAGGGGCCTGAGAGCCGGGTATGTTAACAGCGCACCCTGAAGGGTGCGGCTACAATAGTAATATATTGTGCCGTCCCCTCCCGCTTCCACACGGGAGGGGATGTTTTTTCTGCAAGGTGAGGTGCCATGAAAAATTTTAAAGAACTCATTGAGATCGCGAAGCGTAAAGGTAAAAAAGAGTGCGTCGTGGTCAAAGCCGAAGACGAAACTGTTTTGGAAGGCGTAAAAATGGCTTACGAACTCGGCCTTATAACCCCTCTGCTGATCGGTAGTAAAAATGCCATCACTGAATGCTCGAAAAAAGCCGGTCTTGATATTACTGGCATTGCGGTCAATGATCTCGCCGACGAAAAAGAAGCCGTAAAGGCCGGCGCGGCCGCGGTCAAACAAAAAAACGGTTTTTTGATGAAAGGAATGCTGTCCACCTCCGCTTTTTTAAAAGGCGTGCTCGACAAGGAGCATGGGCTGCGCGCCGGTAAGATCCTTTCGCATATCGCCGTGTTCGAGATCCCATCCTATCATAAACTGCTCTTCATGTCCGACGGCGGGATGAACCCGAAGATCGACCTCAATATCAGGATCGATATCATCAACAACGCGGTCTTTGTCCTGAAAGCGCTCGGCATTACCAGGCCGAAAATTGCGCTGGTCGCCGCGAGCGAGACCGTGAACCCGGACATGCCCGAGACCGGCGATGCGGTGACCATCGTCGAGATGAGCAAAAAGGGCGAGATCGCAGACGCGGTGATCGAAGGTCCATTCGGCTTTGATGTCGCGGTGTCGAAAGAAGCAGCCCGGCATAAAAAAATGAAGAGCGAGATCGCGGGCGATGCGGACTTCATTCTGATGCCCAATATCTCGGCCGCCAATATCTGGGCCAAAGGATTGATGTACTTCGCCAAAACCAAGGGCGCCGGTATCGTCGCGGGCGCAGCCAAGCCGGTAGTCATGCTGTCCCGGGCCGATGACGCTGAAGCCAAACTGAATTCCATCGCCCTGGGCGTGGCGGTCAGTTAAAAAATTTCGAAATCCGAAATTCGCATTGAACCAGAACGACGGACAACGTTTTTTTAACCTCCAGCCGGTTCTTGATGAACTGAATGCCCGGAAAAAGGTCACCGTTTCTGGCCTGCATGATTCATCCTTATCCCTCTTCATTTACGAACTGACACGACTGGGGAAAAAGATCGCCCTGGTCGTCCCCCCCGATAAAAAGGACTCCTATTTTGCCGAGCTCGTGCGCCTTGTGTCATCGGTTATCCTGGTCGATGAAAACAGGGCGTTCTTCGAACCGGCGGCCGTGGTCGTGACCACCAGGGAAAACCTGGAAAGGTGCGTTTCCATACGGGAAACAGTATCCATTAGAAGCGGCGGCCGTATCGATACCGATGATCTCCTTTTCCGGCTGGATGCGTCGGGTTTCACGCACGAGGAGATAGTCGAAGAAGAAGGAGAATATGCTTCCCGGGGCGGTATCATCGATATCCGGCCCCCTGACCAGGAAGCGGTACGGATCGAGCTTGACGGCAACACCGTGCATTCCCTCAGGTTCTTCAATACCCAGACGCAGCGGTCAACCATGGTCATACAGAATGTGAACTTGAGCCTGGTAAAGCCTTCATCTTCCGGTCTCCTTTCCGAACTGATTATGGACCATCTGGTGATCAGCTACGATGACGCATTACCTGATCGGCCGGGCATCACCTTATCTTCAGAGGGTGGGATCAGGTTCGAAATCAGACCGGCGTTCAATTACTTCGGCAATTTCAAGTTGCTGCATGATGATCTGACGCGGGGTGATTACCGTTATATCTTTCTGATCGATAATCCCGACCTCGAACAAAGGCTGCGCGAGCTCGTGGGCGACATCACCGCAGTGTATCTGTCGCCGGGCGAAGGTTTTGTCAATGAACAGACAAAAACAGTGTACCTGACCGATACCGAGATCTTCGGCCGGATAAAAAGGAAAAAAGAAAAATTCAAGGGTCTATTCATCGACGACCTCAAAGGTTTGAAGGAAAACGATTTTGTCGTCCACTCCGACTTCGGCATTGGACAGTATAAAGGTCTTTGTTTTCTCGACATCGACGGGGAAAAGGTCGAATGTCTGCGCGTTGATTACGCGAACAACGCGAAGGTCTTCGTGCCGGTCGAGAAAATGAACCAGCTGGAACGGTATATTGCCGGTTCCGGAATACCTCCCGGATTATCGAAACTGGGCAGTGATCTCTGGGCCAAAACCAAGAACAAGGTCAGGAAAGCGACCGAAAAGCTGGCCTTTGACCTGCTGCAACTCTATGTGAGAAGGCACAGCGCTTGCGGTTTTACTTTCTCCAAAGACACCCTCGAAATGGCGGAACTGGAATCCTCGTTTCCGTTTGAAGAAACAGCAGACCAGACCACGGCCATAAGGGACGTTAAAAATGACATGGAATCATCCCGTCCAGCGGATCGCCTTATCTGCGGCGACGTTGGTTATGGCAAAACCGAAGTCGCCCTGCGCGCGGCGTTCAAATCAGCGCTGGACGGCAAGCAGGCCATGCTGCTTTGCCCCACGACCCTGCTGGCGTTCCAGCATTACAACACGTTCCGCGACCGGCTTAAGGATTTTCCGGTGAAAGCTGAAATGATCTCGCGGCTAAAAAAAGCAGCAGAGATCAAAGTGGTCCTGGACCAGGTCAGAAGTGGCAAAGTCGATATCGCCATCGGCACGCACCGCTTGCTTCAACCGGATGTGCAGTTCAAGGACCTGGGATTGCTCATCATCGATGAGGAACAGCGCTTTGGCGTCGCCCAGAAAGAAAAGATAAAACGCTTCAGACCCGGCATCGATATCCTCCACCTTTCAGCGACACCGATCCCCCGGACGCTTTACATGGCGCTCACCGGGTTAAAAGATATATCCAACATCCGCACGCCGCCTGCGGGACGGATGGATATCGTCACCAAGATCATCTATTTTGATGAGGACGAACTAAGAAAGATAATAAAACTCGAGATCATCCGGGGCGGTCAGGTCTTTGTCGTGCACAACCGTATCCAGACGATCGAGACCATGAGGGACCGGATCCAGCGGATCGTTCCGGACGCCAGGATCTGCGTCCTGCACGGCAAAGTCAAAGAAGACGTGACCGAGAAGAAAATGATCGATTTTCTAAAAGGCAATTATGATATCCTGCTCAGCACCGCGATCATAGAATCGGGGTTGGACATGCCGCGCGTAAATACGATAATCGTCAATGACGCGCACATGTTCGGACTTGCCGATCTTCACCAGCTTCGGGGCCGGGTCGGCCGCAGCGATATTCAGGCTTTCGCCTATTTCATCGTGCCATCCCGAACCCTTTCCGAAGATGCACATAAACGACTGAGCGCGCTGGTCTCTTATGCATCGCTGGGATCGGGGTTTAGGCTGGCGGTTCGCGATATGGAGATCCGCGGCACGGGCAACCTTGTGGGCAAAGAACAGAGCGGATATATCAGTTCCATCGGTTATCATCATTACGTGAAAATGCTCGCGGCGGCTATCAGCGAAGCGCGGGGCCGTCAGGTTTCGGTCGAGCCTGTGCTGTCGCTGGCGATCGAAGCATACCTCCCTTCCGAATATATCGGCAGCGCCTACGAACGCACGGCGCTGTACAAAAGGTTTATGGATGCCGAGTCCGAGTTCGAACTCAATTCGATCCGGGATGAGATCGTCGATCGCTTTGGGCAATATCCGGAAGCAGTCGATAACCTGTTCGTTGTTTCAAGAATAAGACTGCGCGCCCTGGAATTGGGCGCGCATGAAGTAACGAGGAAAGGCGGACTGGTCAATTATTACGCGAAAGGCATACTGATAAAAACGGAGGAAATAATCAAGACCGTTTAGATCGTCAAATTTGTTTGGATCGTTTGAAGTTTGTAGCGTCCATCTTTAGATGGACGTTGGATGTGTCCGAGATATTTTCGTCCATTTTCGTCCGGATGAATCCGGACGCTTTTTGACTGTGTATATTTTTTAAACGCCGCGGCAATTCCGGATATCAGTATGTATTGACAACGCCAGGGGGGTGTTTATAATATCAACATGAAATACTGGAGAAGACCGCTTGATGCTGACAAAATAAAAGTCCCGCATGGTCAAGTCCATATTATCAATGACCGGTGCAAAGGCTGCGGGTTCTGCGTTGAATTTTGTCCAAGGCACGGGCTGGAGATGTCAGTGGAGTTTAACGTAAAAGGGTACCATCCGCCCCGCATTAAAACTGACGATATGTGCCTTGAGTGTCATCTGTGCGAGATGCTCTGCCCCGAGTTCGCGATCTATATTACCCTGGAAAAAAACAATGACCAGGCTGCTGATATTAATAATGAAAAGAAAGAGCCAGAACCCAAATTCTGATAACAAAAGATTGTTTCATTCGGATATTTAAGTAAAAAAATTGATGACATTACCGGTCTGGCTTTTAATGTCTGTTTCCTTGAACGCTAAGGTTTCGGCATGAATATTTCATTTCTTTATGCGAGGTGATAATGAAAGCTGACCCAAAAGGAGTATTAACCGGTGCCCATTACCTGGATGGTGATTATGCGTGCGCCGAAGGCGCATTGGCGGCAGGTTGCCGTTTTTTGGCAGGTTATCCGATAACTCCGTCTACGGAAGTGGCTGAGCGTATCGCTGCCCGGTTTCCGGAAGTAGGAGGCGTATTCATTCAGATGGAGGATGAAATCGCTTCGTCGATCGCCATTCTTGGTGCCGCGTGGGGGGGTAAAAAAACGATGACCGTGACATCGGGACCGGGGTTTTCACTGATGCAGGAGCATATCGGCCTCAGCGCCATGCTGGAAACACCGTGCGTTTTCGTCGACGTCCAGAGAGGCGGACCTTCTACCGGTCTGCCGACCCTCACCGGGCAGGGGGACATGATGCAGGTCCGGTGGGGTTCGCACGGCGACTACCGGATCATCGCGCTCGCGCCCAATTCGCCCCAGGAATGCTTCGATTTCACCATCGACTGTTTCAACCTGGCTGAATTGTACCGCGTGCCCGTCTTCTTGATGATGGATGAATGCGTCGGTCACATGACGGAAAAAGTTGTTATCCCGAAACCAGAAGGTATCGACATTGTCGAGAGACTGTGGTACAAAGGTGAAAAAGAAAAATATTTACCATTCAAACCCGGTGAAAATCTTGTACCGTTTATGGTTAAAGCGGGTGACGGCTACCATTTTCACATAACCGGACTAACTCACGACGAACGCGGATACCCGGCGATGAACTGGCAATCTCAGGAAAAATTGGTCAGGAGACTGATCGAAAAAATCGAGAAAAATGCGCATAAGATCATCCGCTATGAAGAGGACGGCGTGGATGGTGCCGATGTCGTTATTATCTCTTACGGCATAAGCAGCCGGGTTGCTTACAAAGCCATCGAGGAAGCCAGAAAGAACGGCATCAAGGCCGGCTTCTTAAGGCTGATTACGATCTGGCCCTTTCCGGAAAAACACATCAATGAGCTTGCCGGAAAAGTCAAAGCTTTAATAACCGTCGAAATAAACTATGGCCAGATCGCCCTTGAGGTCGACCGCTGTGCGCGGGGAAAATGCCGCACCTTGCTCGTTCCCCATGGGGGCGGATGGGTTCACGAGCCATCAGACATCTATGCGGCGATCAAGGAGGGCTTGAAATGAGTGAGATCGAAGTCCCACAACTGCCAGAGCAGGAATTTTTCGAACATCCCATGGAGAAACTGCTGCGGATGGATCGTATCCCCCATATTTGGTGTCCAAGCTGCGGGATCGGTACCGTACTGACCGCGGTCATTGCTGCGATCGGCAGATCCGGCATTAACCCGGACAAGATCGCCATCGTTTCCGGCATCGGGTGTACGGGCAGGGTCGCGGGTTATATCAAGCTCGATTCGTTTCACACCACCCATGGGCGACCGATTCCCTTTGCCACCGGTTTGAAACTTGCCAACCCCGAGCTCAAAGTGGTTGTTATTTCAGGCGACGGTGACCTGGTCGCGATCGGCGGAAACCACCTGATCCACGCCGCACGGAGAAACATGGATATCACCGTCATCTGCGTCAATAACTTCATTTATGGCATGACCGGCGGTCAGGTCGCAGCAACCACACCGGAAACAGCGATTTGTTCGACGTCTCCTTACGGCAATTTCGACCAGCCCTTTAATCTGCCTTATCTCATGGATACATGCGGCGCCTGCTATGTCGCCCGCTGGACAGCGCTGCACATACGCCGGCTCACCAATTCGATCGAAGAAGCAATGAAGAAGAGAGGGTTTTCCCTGGTGGAAGTGATCGCGCCCTGCTCCACGCTATACGCGCGCCTTAATCGTTTGGGAACTGGTCTTGATCTGCTCAAATTTTATCACGACAAAAGTATCATCAAACACGGTGCCGATACGCGCGAGTTGAGTATCGGCTTCCAGAAAGAGATCATTGTCGGCAAATTCATCGATCGCGAAAGACCAACGTTCATCGACAACATGAACCAGCGGTTCAAGACCGCACTAGGCGATAAATACGAGCTTTACGGAATGGTCGACGACGAGCTGCCGGAAGCATGTTCGGAAGGAGGCTAGCAATGGTCGAGATCAAGTTCAGCGGTTACGGCGGACAGGGTATCATTAAATGCGGTTATATTGTGGGTAAGGCCTCTTCCCTCTACGATAACAAATTCGCGACCATGACGCAGAGTTTTGGACCGGAAGCACGGGGCAGCGCGTGCAGCGCACAACTGGTCGTTTCGCAGGACAGGATCCTTTATCCATACCTAACCAAGCCTCAGATCTTGGTTGCGATGTCACGTGAGGCTTACGAAAAATTCGAACCGGAACTTGACGGAAAAGGCATCCTGATCATCGATGAAGACCTGGTAAAGCCAAAACCGCCCCGCGACAGCATCAAACTCTTTTCCATACCCGCCACGAGATTTTCCGAGGAACTCGGCAACAAGATCGTCGCCAACATTGTCATGCTCGGGTTCTTCACGGCGGTTACCGACGTCGTATCCTTTGAAGCGATGAAGAGCGCGATCCCCGGTTCGGTGCCGGATAAGGCGGTACCGCTCAACATGAAGGCGCTGGAAAAGGGATACGCGTATGGGAAAGAAATAAGCAAGAAAGGATAAGAAGCATTCATGAAAGGCGTCCTAGTCATCGGTGCGGGCATTGCCGGTATCCAGGCCGCCCTGGATCTGGCTAATTCCCGATTCCATGTCTATCTGGTTGAATCATCGCCAAATATCGGCGGCCGCATGGCGCAGCTCCATAAGATCTTCACATCGATGGACTGCACGGCTTGAATACTCGGTCCTAAGATGATGGATGTCGGGCGACATCCCAATATAACCCTCCTGACAAATTCGGAAGTGGTGAAGGTTGAAGGTAAAGCGGGCGATTTTTTCGTTGAGGTGCAGACGCATGCCCGTTATGTTAATATCTCGCAGTGCACCGCTTGCGGAGATTGTTCCAAGGTCTGCCCTATCGTTAAACCCAACGAGTTCGATCTTGGACTGGCGTCACGTAAAGCGATCTTCACGCCTTATAACCAGGCAGTTCCATCCGCATACGTAAGGGCAAAAGAAGACTGCCTTGGCGACGTACCCATAGCCTGTGGCAAGTGCATCGATGCCTGTAAGAGCAAATGCATCGATTTTGACGAACCGGAGCAGATGCTCAGCTTGAACGTGGGCGCGATCGTCGTAAGCACGGGCGTCGAATACTATGACCCGAGAGAGGCAAGCGAATATGGATACACGCGTTTTGAGAATGTCGTGACCAGCTTTGAACTGGAAAGACTGCTGGACGCTTCCAGTCCCACGCACGGTGAACTGCTAACCTTCAGCACGAAAAAACCGCCCGAGCGCATCGCGATGATCCAATGCGTGGGATCGCGCAATATGAAGGCTGACATCAATTATTGCTCCCGTATCTGCTGTATGAATTCGATAAAAGACACGCTGGTCATCAGGGAACACTATCCCGACGCCGAAATTATGGTGTTTTATATTGACATCAGGGCGTTCGGCAAGGGATTTGAAGAATTTTATCGCCGCTCGCTTGCGGCCGGCGTCATTTACATTAAAGGTAAACCGTCCAAGATCACCGAAAATAAGAAGACCAAGGAGATCATACTATCTTACGAAGACCAGCTGAACGGTGAGATCAAACATGAAGTGGTCGACATGGCCGTGCTTTCTTCGGCGATGATCCCTAACCAGAGCGCGAGAGCGCTGAGCATGATCCTCGGGATCGAACTGGACCGGGATGGATTTTTCAAGGAAAAAGATCCGTGCGTCGATCCTCTCGAGTCAACAAAAGAAGGGATCTATCTGTGCGGATGCTCCACAACCCCGAAAGACATTACCGATTCCATTGCTGAATCATGCGGCGCTGCGGCGAAAGCGGGCGTTCATATGAGCGATGCGGCGGTTGAGGAGAAAAAAACTGAGATCACAGAGCTCGATCTGTCGGGATCCCCGCGAATCGGCGTTTTCCTATGTCACTGCGGATTAAACATCAGCGCCGTGGTCTCGATCAATGAACTGCGCGAATACGCATCCAGGCTACCGGATGTCGTTATAGTTGACGATTACCTTTTCGCTTGTGCCGAGAGCATGCAGAAGAAGATCCAGGATGCGGTTATCGAGCATAAGCTGAACCGCGTTGTCGTCGCCGCCTGTACGCCCAAAACGCATGAACCGGTGTTCCAGGAAACCCTGGCAAAGATCGGCTTCAATCCGTACCTTTTCGACATGGCGAACATAAGGAATCAATGCTCCTGGGTGCACCAAAAAGAGCCCGCGGCCGCCACCGTAAAATCAAAGGAGATCATCAAGATGTCGGCAGCCAGGGTCAGACACCTGCTTCCGCTGGCGCCGAAGATCCTTAGTGTCCGGCGGGAGGTCCTTGTGGTGGGCGGCGGCATAACCGGCATCCAGGCCGCGATCGACCTGGCAAACCGTGGTTTCAAGGTTTTTTTGGTCGAAAAACAGCAAGGACTCGGCGGTCGGGCTGGAAACCTCGCCAATGTTTACCCAAGCAACCGGCCTGGCAAAGAACTCATGGAAAAAAAGATCCGGGAATTATATAATAAGGCAGTAACTGTGCTGACGGGCGTCGAAATAAAGGACGTCCGGGGTTACGTGGGCAATTTTGAAGTGGAACTGGTTCGTAGCGGCGGGATCGGCGCCCAGGATAATGATTTAGCCGATGAACTCAGAACTTTAGGTGTCGGTTCAATCATCCTTGCCATCGGGGCCGAGCTATTTGATCCGATGAAGAAATTCGGTTTTGGCGAATACCCCGGTGTTTTCACGAGCATGCAGCTGGAAGACATGCTGGCGCAGGACAGTGATAAACTAAAGAATATGAAGAGCGTTGCTATCATACAGTGTGTCGGTTCAAGAGAAGAAAAAGGTAATACCTGGTGTTCGAGATACTGCTGCCAATCCGCTATAAAGCAGGCGATACTGCTGCGTAATAAAGGAATCGATGTAACGATCTTCCACCGAGGTATCAGGATTTACTCGAAAGGCGCTGAGGTTATGTATCGCAGAGCACGCGAACTTGGGGTGCTTTTTATCCCTTATTCTGAACTTGCCAGGGGTGAGGTACCTGAAGTTATTAACCAGGATCAGGGTTTGCATGTCGAAATGGATTATAAAGCGCTTAATTCAAGGATAATTGTACCGGTTGACGCGGTCATACTCTCAGTTGGCATGGTGCCCAATGCCCGGGAAACCGACCGGCTTTCGGACATCCTGAAGATACCCAAAGGGCCAGATTCATTTTTCCTTGAACGTCATTCAAAATTCGGACCCGTGGAAACAACGGTGGAAGGCGTATTCCTTGCCGGCTGCTGCCAGTTTCCCCAGGACATAGGAGATTCTATCTCGCAGGGATCAGCGGCTGCATCAAAAGCGGCCTCCCTGCTGAGCCGCGATGTCATGGTGCTATCACCCATAACTTCGGTGGTCGATGAACAGTACTGCCGCGGTTGCGGTAAATGCGCGGAAGTATGCGATTTCCACGCCATCTCCGTGGTTGAGAAAGAAATCGGTATTTTCGTCGCCCGGGTCAACGAGGCATTATGCAAAGGGTGCGGTACCTGTGTACCCGTCTGCCCTACCGGCGCGATCGATCTCAAGCACTTCCTGGACAAGCAGATAAAGGCGCAACTTGCGGCGCTGCTTGGATAGTCGGATAGTCCCATGGTCGTATAGTCGGATGGTCCAGTGGTCTAATTGAAAGGAGAAAAAATGAAAATACAAAGATTTGAAGATCTAAAATACTGGCAAGAAGCACGTAGGCTAAGGAAAATGGTGAGTGAAACAACAAAGAAACCATTAATTAGAAGAGATTATGTATTTTGTGACCAAATAAGAAGAGCGGCATTGTCAATAATGTCCAATATTGCAGAGGGATTTGAATCAAATACTGATAAAGAGTTTATGAATTTTCTTAATTATGCAAGACGTTCTTGTGGTGAAGTTAGAAGTCAATTATATGCAACACTCGATGATAACTATGTTGACAAAAGTGAGTTCGATGAGATCTATCATCAATCAGTAAATACAGGAAAGTTGATATCGGGCTTCATCTCTTATCTCAGAGGATCATCAAAAAGAGACAAAGAATAGGACAATGGAATCATCAGGTAATCAGACCATACGACGAACAGACAGTGAGACTACGAAACCAGCGGACAATGAGACAATCAGACTATCAGACAATAGAACTGAGTTCGAACCGGTGATCGTCGCATACTGCTGCAACTGGTGCTCATATCCGGCGGCGGACGGCGCCGGCGTCTCGCGTCTGCAGTATCCGGCCAATATAAAGATCATCAGGGTAATGTGCGGCGGCAGGGTGACGCCGGCAATGGTTCTGAAGGCATTCGAACTCGGCGCCGACGGCGTGCTTGTTGCGACCTGCCATTTCGAGGACTGTCATTATATTTTCGGTGCTCGGAAGGCGGCCGATACGCACAAGATATCCGAGCGGCTGGTCGGCATGCTGGGGATCGAGCCGGTGAGGTTAAGACTCGACTGGATTTCGTCGGCCGAGACGACAAAGTTCGCGAAGGTCGCGACGGAATTTACCGAGACCGTGCGAAAATTGGGCCCGAGCCCGGCAAAAAAGACGATCGAACCATGAAACCATCAGACTATCAGACCATGCGACCATCAGACTATACGACCATGGGACCATCAGACTATGAGACTATCAGACAATAAGACTATATGAATATTTCTGACGCCATAAGATCATCCCATGCCAACCTCTGTCTTGAGTGTGGAAAATGCACGGGCATCTGCCCCGTATCAAGATTCAATCGGGGGTATTCACCCCGGCTTCTTATCAACAGGTCATTGCGCGGCGTCAGCGCCGACCTATTGAAAGACAAAAATATCTGGACTTGCCTTACATGTCAGCTCTGCGACGAGCAGTGCCCGGCAGGCGTAAAATTTGTCGATCTGATCCAATCGATAAGGCTCGAAGCTCGGAGTATCGGCGAAGAAGCGATCTGTTCACACGGCGGTGCAGCACAATCCATGATGCGCATAATGGCATCACCGGATTTGAATCTCCGGCGGCTTGAATGGCTCGATAATTCCCTGAATACCGCCGACTCGGGCGAAATCATGTATTTCGCCGGATGCCTGCCTTATTTCGACGTTTTGTTCGGCGACATCGGCGTTTCCGCAACTGCTCAAGCAAAAGCCACGGTGCAACTGCTCAACAAGCTCGGCACCGTTCCGGTGGTCCTGCCCCAGGAGCGCTGCTGCGGGCATGATCTTCTCTGGCAGGGCGATTTATTGAATTTCAAAAAATTGGCAGCATATAATATCGCATTAGTAAAGCAGTCGGGGGCTAAAAAAATCGTATTTTCTTGTCCCGAGTGTCTCAGGACATTTAAACTTGATTATCCGAAATATTTTGATGTCAATTTTGAAACTTATCACATATCTGAAATACTTGATAAAGCAGTGAGCAGCGGCAAATTGAAATTTAAAACGCTCCAGCGATCAGTGACCTACCAGGACCCTTGCCGTTTGGGAAGACATCTGGGCATTTACGAAGCTCCGCGCCGGGTTCTTTCAGCTATCCCCGGCATCGAATTGAAAGAAATGAAAAAAAACAGAAGCCGCGCGGTCTGCTGCGGGGTGAGCGCCTGGATGAACTGCTCCGCTTTTTCAAAACAATTGCAGCTGGAGCGCATTAAACAGGCAAAAAACACGGGTGCTGATGAGCTCGTCGTCGCGTGTCCGAAGTGCGAAATACATTTCACCTGCGCGATGAAAGAATCGCCTGCCGTAGAGCGCAGTGATAATAATATCAGGATCGCCGTCAGGAACTTCGTTTCCCTGATCGCCGAATTGATTTGGGAGTGATTATGACAAGGACTCTGATGAAAACCGAACATTTACGTCCATCTAAAGATGGACGCTACAAACCTCCCGTAGCGTCCGGATTTATCCGGACGAAGAAAGCGCCGATGAAAATCGAACATTTACGTCCATCTAAAGATGGACGCTACAAACCTCCCGTAGCGTCCGGATTTATCCGGACGATGACTGGTAAAACAATTAAGCAGGTTAAACTAATGAAAAAAACATTTAAAACCTTCGGAAAAAGCCACGCACCAAGACTGAAAGAAATGGACTATACAAAAATGAAATATCCTGCCCACATAATCATCGGAACGTTCAAACGAATGCCAGTCTTTAATGAAAACGAATATGCTGAAATTTTAGAAGGTGAAATTACCAAGATAAGGATAGACAATGAATCGATTTGTGCTTGGTGCATAATGCCAGATCATTTACACATATTATTCGATCAATCTGAGAAAGGTAACAATATACTAAGAATGATTAAGCTTATCAAAGGTAGAACTGCTTTCAAGGTCAACCGCCACCATCAAGATAAAATAACACTCTGGCAGGAGAGCTTTTATGACCATATATTAAGAAAGGAAGAGGAAATAAAGGAAGTGACTTATTATATATTGAATAATCCTGTGAGAAAGCATATCGTGAAAGATTGGCAGGATTATCCGCATTCATGGTCGAAGTATTTTCCTAAAGATTCTCAGGATCGCGTCCATCTAAAGATGGACGTTACTGCTGTAGTAGAAGAAAAATCTGAGGATGGACTCACAGAAAAAAAATCTGAAGCGTCCGGATTTATCCGGACGAAAAACAAAATTGAGTGTCCACGTCCATCTAAAGATGGACGCTACTATTAGAAATTATGGAAAAGAAAAGAATAACGGTTAACTTCCGATTTCGCGAAAAACTGAACACGGTTCCTGGCGGCAAGTACCATAATTACTGTTACCAGTGCAGCGCTTGCGTGGCCTCGTGTCCGGCTGCACGGTTTTCAAAAAATTTCAATCCGAGAGTAATCCTTTTACAAGCCCTCCTTGGGATGGAAGAAGAACTGCTCGGCAAAGAGTCGCCGATATGGCTTTGCACCAACTGTTACTCCTGCTATGAAAGATGTCCTCAGGATACGAGACCCATCGAGGTCATAATCGCGTTGAAAAATATGGCCGTTCAAAAAGGAACGGCACCCGATGCCCTGGCAAAACTTTCGGAAAATATACTCAAGAATGGATTGAGCGTGACCGTCACTTCCGCGGTCAACAGGATCCGTCATGAACTTGGTCTGCCGGAACTCAAAAAGATCCCGCTGGACGAGTTAAAGGGGATCCTGGAATGAGAGCCGCATGAAGGTAGTTCCTTTCTGGGGTTGCATGATGCCGTTGAAGTACCCGCAGATGGAACTGGCGATCAGAAAAACCATGCCGAATATCGGCATCGAGCTCGTTGACATCGAAGGGTTTACGTGCTGTCCGGATCCCATATATTTTAAAGCAAGGAACAAAATGAACTGGCTGACCATTGCCGCGAGGAATCTCGCGGTCGCAGAAGAAACCGGTTTGCCTCTGATAACGATGTGTTCCGGGTGCGTGTCGACCTTGAGAGAAGCGCAGCATATCCTTGCCGAGGAAAAAGAGTTGTTCGAAGATGTAAACCGCCGCCTCAAGAAAGTAAACCGCCGGTACGAAGGCAAGGTCAGCGTGAAACATGCAACCGTGTTCATCCGGGACGATCTCGGTTTGGATGCGGTAAAAAAATCCGTGAGGATACCGCTCAAGAACATCACGGTCGGAATCCACTATGGCTGTCATCTGCTGAAACCGAGTCAAATAATGCACGTTGACGATGCCGATTATCCCGCGATCCTCGATGATTTTGTCAGGGCGCTGGGGGCTGTCCCGGTGGAACAGAAAGAACGCATGCTCTGCTGTGGCAAAGGCTGTATGGATGATGAACTGCCGTTAGAAATGACCAATGAAATTTTCGCGGCGATCGAGGAATCGGGCGCCGATTGCATGGGCCTGATATGTCCGACCTGTTTTTCGTCTTTTGACCTGGGTCAGCTGATTATCAGCCGGAAAAAGGGCAAGGAATATAATATACCGGTCATATACCTGTTCCAGCTGCTGGGACTGGCGCAGGGATTATCGGCCGAAGAAATCGGCTTGCACACGCACCGGGTGAAGGCGGATAGGGTATTAGAAAAAATCGTCTGATGGTCTCATGGTCTTATGGTCGTATGGCCGTATCGCCTTATCGTCGGACAATCCCGACTATCAGACTATCCGGCTATAGGACTATATGACAATACGACTAAAATGAAGGGGGTGATTCAAATGCCGCAGGATGAAGAAATAAGAGTGGGTGTCTTTGTCTGTGAATGCGGAACCAACATTGCCGGATCGGTTGACTGTGACGCGCTAGTAAAAGATTCGGCCGGAATGCCGCACGTGGTTTTCGGCATTAAAAACCGCTATCTGTGCTCGGAACCGGGCCAACAGGATATAAAAAAGGCAATAAAAGAGCACAAACTGAACCGTGTCGTTATCGCCTCATGCTCGCCGCGCATGCATGAACCGACATTCCGCACCTGTGTCTCGGAAGCGGGTTTAAATCCTTATCTCGTTGACATGGCCAACATCAGAGAACAGTGCTCGTGGGTGCATATGGGTGATGTTGCGGGCGCGACGAAAAAAGCCCGGGACATAATTAAAGCATACGTTGCCCGTGCCGCACATCTTGAACCGCAAGAAGAAAAAGAATTGCCCGTGACAAAAACAGCGCTGGTTATCGGCGGTGGTGTTGCGGGGATGCAAGCAGCGCTTGATCTCGCAGATGCCGGATATCCGGTCTATCTTGTGGAAAAAGAGCCGTCGCTGGGCGGTCTTATGGCTCAACTGGCAAAGACCTACCCGACGATGGACTGTGCGATATGAATACTCGGTCCAAAGATGATGGATGTCGGGCGACATCCCAAGATAAAACTACTGACCTACAGCGAAGTCGAGTCAATAACAGGTTATGTCGGCAACTTCCATGTGCGAGTCAGAAAAAAGGCGAGGTACGTAAGGGAAAAAGACTGCACTGCCTGCGGTGATTGCGCAAAAATCTGCCCGGTGGTAGTGCCGGATGAATACCAGGCGGGTCTTTCATCCCGCAAAGCCATCCATATCCCATTCCCCCAGGCAGTTCCTTCCGCTTATTTAATCGACATGAAAAACTGTCTTGGCATAAATCCCATCGCGTGCGGTAAATGCGCGGATAAATGCGACAAAAAATGTATTGATTATGACATGCGTGAAGAAATCATCGAATTCGACAGCGGCGTGGTGGTGGTCGCCACGGGCATGGATGTTTATGATCCTACCGAGCTTGACGAATATCACTATACGCAGTATGACAATGTTGTCACGAGCATGGAATTCGAACGCCTCATCTCGGCGGGCGGACCTTCAGACGGACATTTCATAAGGCCCAGCGACAGAAAGAGACCGAGGCGCGTCGGTTTTATTCAGTGCGTCGGCTCCCGTTCGGAAAAACGAGGCAAGCCGTACTGCAGCAATATCTGCTGTATGAACACGGTAAAAGATACACTGCTTCTGAAAGACCACTATCCTGATATCGAGGCAAAAGTATTCTACATCGACATCCGGGCATTCGGCAAAGGGTTTGAAGATCTGTACAAACGAAGCAGGGAAATGGGAGTCCGCTATATACGGGGCATCCCCGGCGAAATAACCGAGGACCCGGCCAGCCGCGATTTGAAAATACTGGTGGAAGACACCACCTCGAACCGGATTGAAGAACATGAACTCGATATGATTGTCCTCTCGGTCGGCGTCACGCCCAGGCTGGACATGCCGTCGGTTCAGAAACTGCTTACGCTTTCCAAAACATCGGACGGTTTCTTCATGGAGGCGCATCCCAAACTCAAACCAGTTGACGCACCGACCAGCGGAGTATTCTTTGCCGGCTGCGCCGAAGCACCGAAGGATGTTAAGGATTCAGTTACTCAAGCAAGCGCCGCCGCCGCAAGAGCCGGGACGATACTTGCCGCCGGTAAAGTAAAAGTCGAAGCAATTTCTTCAGATATCAATTCTGATGCATGCCATTTTTGTACTATTTGCGCTCAGGCATGTCCCTATAAGGCGATAACGGTCGACGCAAAAAAGAAAAACATCTCGTTTGTTGAAGCGATGTGCAAGGGATGCGGAACATGCGGTGCCGAATGCCGTTTCGGTGCGATCAAGATGAAGCATTTCACCGACGATCAGATTATCGGACAGATCGATGCCTACCTTGAAAACGATCCTGATGAAAAAGTGATCGTCTTTGCGTGCAATTGGTGCTCGTATGCGGGAGCTGATACATGCGGGGGCGCGAGGCTGCAGTATCCGGTAAGCCCGCGGCTCATACGCACCATGTGCAGCGGCCGGGTTGATGAGAAATGGGTTATTCATGCCTTCAGGAAAGGCGCGCCCATGGTCGTCGTATCAGGCTGCCACTTTGTCGACTGCCACTATATTGACGCCAACCGGTGGACGCAGAAACGAGTGGAAAAACTCTGGGACAAACTCGAAAAGCTGAAAATCCGGCCGGAACGACTCCTGCTCGAATGGATCAGCGCGGCCGAAGGCCAACGGTTCGCCCGGACCATGCAGGATATCGAACGGCTCAGGCAAAAAGTTACCAAAGAGGAGATCGCGTACACGATGAGAGTCCTCAGCGATGAAGAGAATAAGTAAAAATAGTCGTATGGTCGTGTGGTCTGATAGTCTAATCGTCTTATAGTCTGATAGTCTAATCGTCTTATAGTCTTATGGTCTTCTGGTCTTGACTATCCGACTATCAGACCATCGGACAATAGGACTATTGGACCAAAGCAGGAGGTTTTATGCCTGACGAAGCTGATTTCAAATGTTTAAGGTGCGGCGCTGAATTCAAACTGCATTACGTCAAAAATGTGATCGAGGAACACACCTGCCCGAAATGCGGGTCAAACAGCGTGCGGCTGGTGAAAAAACCGGTCAGTCTGGAAAAACCGTAGAATCTGCTTGCTCTTTTTAGTCTGCCCCCCTCCTTAATCCTCCCCCTCGAGGGCAACGTGGAAAAAATTCTCTGGTAATAACTGGTGTCCCTGCGGGAGGGAGGGAAGGGTGGGGGTGTTTATTACGTCCCATTCCATCCAATGATCCGGGCCATCAGCCACCAAAAAGCTTTGCCTTTCTGGTCGCAGCTTTCGTAGGTCGTATGCGCGGCCTCGTCACCGTGAAATTGCTGATGTTCCGCGGGCACGGATGTACCATTGTAATCGTAGGTTTCGTACTCCCACTCGTTCGTCCCCGTGTTAAACCACCAGCAGTCAAGATCGCCGAAGTCAAAAAGTATCTTATCATTCTGCTCGCAGTAATCCCGGATCTGTTGGTTCCGAAGATGGCGGTTATAACCTTCGTCGCCGGTAGCCTGGGCATTCCCGGTCGCATATACGAAAATCACGTCCGGGAACTCATCCTCAAGCACGGCCATCGAATCCAGGTAAGCCTGGACTTCTTCCTGAGTATAGCCGTCCAGCTGCGTGCACCACATCCACATGGAAATCGTGATACTCGGATTACTATTCAAAACATCCCGGGTAAGGTTCATACCCTCTTGTGATTGCCAGTATAGTTCAGGGGTTATGTAGGTGTCTGTCTCCTGGCCATCGAATATGCACAGCGCGCCGGCAACAACGGGCAGGGAACTGTATCCGATCTCAACATTGTATGTTGCATCCGTACTCTCTATCCGCTCAAGACCGATCGTGATCTGCCCGCCGTGCGACGTGTGGGCATAATGCGCGCTCAGGGTCATTGCCGAATCGATCCACTGCGCCGGGATGTCGGACAGAACTGAACAAGTGTGATCAACGCCGAAAGATTCAGGCGGCGTACCCTGGTCATCTTCTTTGCAGGAAGTCAGTGCGAAGGTCACAATAATGCACATATTTAATATGGTTTGCAGGATTATCTTCATTTTTTCTTTTCTCCTTTTCTGGTTTTGATTATATATGCATGAGTACGGATGTCAACCCTCCGTTACCGTAGCGTCCATCTTTAGATGGACGGTTTCTGAGTTTTCTGAGATATTTTCGTCCGGATGAATCCGGACGCTACGAACAGAGTCCCGCAAGGCGGAATTTCCGCTTCGCTCCAACAAGCTCTGCCACTACAGACTATGTACTACTTACTCTTACGAGTTACCCGGATTTAAGCCGTAAGGCTTTTATCATTTATAAAACTCTTTCGAGTTAACTCCTTTCCTTACATCCCTTCTATTTTTTCCCGAATTGCTTTTCCCAGTCTATCTTGCCGGTCATCTGCATCACGATGAAAAGCGTGACTATACAGAGGATCGTGATGGCAAGCCCGGTGTATCCCTCCAGGAAGAAAGTGTACGAAAAAAGCACCAGGTACACGGCTTGGGCAATTCCGGTCTGGAGGAACGCGAAGCGCGCACCGGTCACGAGCCGCATGTAGGATATAACCAGGAAGATCGAGACCACCGATGATATTATCAGCGCGAGATTTATATCCGCGTGATCCGCCAGGTAGGCGAGCAGAAGATGAAATGTGAAAAAAGCGGCGCAGATAAAGAAAAAATTCATGGGGTGGACCTTGATCTGCCCCAGGGTAACGATGATGAACATCAGGAACAGAAAAAGGAAGAGCGACACCGGCGCGAAAAAGGTCACGCGGCTGACGAATGGTCCCGGGTTGACCTTTTGAGGCATTTTCATGCCGATCTGGATCCCGGATATGAGGTCACGATAATTCCAGTTCAGCTTCCAACCCTGGTCCGACGCCACTTTTTCGGTCGGCGAGATGCTGTTCTCGGGGAAATCGATCTTTTTAAAATCGGTCGTCATCGCCAGGTTGAAATTCTCGATATGCGACACGCTGCTGCCAAAAATGTACCACCATTCATCCATGCCTTGTGATTCGTAGGCGATCGCCACTTCACGGGACTCGCCCGGTTTCATCGAATTCACGTACTGGATCTTTCCGTTCTCGGGTTTTATACCCTTGGTCTTTACATTGTCGATCTCGAACGAAAAATTATCGTACACGCCTTCGGTCGTCGGGAAATAGTACTCAAAAAGGATATCACGCGTCTGGTCAGTGGTATTTACGACCTTGTACGACGATCTGAAACCGACTTTATACGTGGAATACCAGAGCAGGCCTTTCCTGCGGTGTTCCAGTTTCAGGTCTACCGAAATATCGCTGCTTGTCAGATTGATCGGATGATCGGTCGTTTCCACTCTGTTCTCGACGATCTTCTCATTTCCGGTATATGTCGTGATCTGTTTTTCTTCCCTGGTCTGGTAGAACACGTAGGGCGCGTATTGTTTTTGCACGGTTCCCCATAACTGACCGACCGCATTCTTCAGCTTGAGATCCTGTTCCGCGGTCCTGGAGGTAGTGATCCCTCCGAGTATTACCCATGCCACGCTCGTGCACGCGAAAATGAACGCGAGCGCGCCGATCCTTTTGCCCATTAATTCCTCCTGTGTTAGATGTTATATATATGACAATTATGCCTTTGCATTTGTTTATATGGATCTTCTATTATCGTGGTAGTCGAGTTTATTGAAAATCCTCGAAGGGGACTCGGCCGTAATTTTGCAGAGCAAGCTCTGCCACTACAGATATTATGCCAAGAGCGCAGTTGCGAAGCGTATTGTTGATTATTATCATAACCACTAAAGTTACTGTGTTAGGAGTCGCAGCGTACTGCGAAACATCATGATGCCGAAATATATGACCAGCAGGCCAAGTATCAGCGGTATGATCCTTATTAAAACAGCCCTTCCCTTGCCCAGCGAGGCGATGCTCGCGATGAACGTCAGCCACGCGTAATCCAGCCATACGTGCGCGACATAGATCACACCGACACCCAGCAAGCCAGCCCGTTCCATGGCTTCAGAGATCAATGGCGTCCCGATACCGACCCACCAGGCAATGAAATAAGGATTAAAGGCAGAAAGGGCTACGCCCGTGACAAATGGCGACAATGCGTATTTGCCAGTATCTGCTCCTGCAGTCCCCGATCCGGTCAAATCGATCTTCGTGCGGATCGTATCCCGGATCGTTAAAAACCCGAACAGCAAGAGGAAAAACGCGCCGACAAATCCGATACTTATCATCGCCGCGCGGTTCTTGAATATCGCGGCGACGCCCGCGGACAGAATCAGCACCAGCGGGAATTCCACGACGGTGTGCCCGAGGCTTGCTTCAATACCGGCGCGCCAGCCTTTTTTCAGACCGGCCGCGGCGATCGCCGTGGTCAAAGGTCCGGGCGCAAAGGCACCTGACGCGCTGATGGTCATGACTTTCAAAAGCAACGGGAACATTCAGCGGGTCCTAATATTAAAAATAAAAGAGGTATTTCACTTTTATCGCACTGATGAAATATTTAGACTGTAGGCGTTCATCAACTCGTTCTCTGTAGTCATTGACCGCGATATAGAACCAGCTCTTGGGCAGAAAATTCCAGGAAAAAAGAAAGCCAAGCCGGTTCGAACTAAGGGCGATGTCAGCAACGTGAGTTTCGGGGATCAAGGCAACAATTTCGTCGAAAATTCTGAGCTCGATGTCCCTGCTGACCGAATAAGTTATTTCCGGTGTCATGACCAGCGTCATGGCCAGGATCGAATTGGTCGTATCCCACTCGACCCATAAATAAGATTCGATCTCCGGGGATAAACTCGGTATCACCCGATAGCCGCCCCAAAATTCGTTCATGCTTTGATAAGCCAATATATTTCGCGAATAATTGTAGCGATAGCTGCACGATAGGTACGTTCCCCACCAATTTTTGCTGCCGCTCTGCCAGGTCTCAAAGTACATATACCGCAATAAATAATTCGTATCCGCCTCATAATAAGGACCACCCGCAATTCGGCAAAGCAGTTCCTGTCCGTTTCTGAAACTGGGCCATGTCGCGAGATAAATGACCTTCGACCAATCATTACTGCCGGGTTCCTGAACGATATAGCCGCCTGGACCGATCGTCCAATCCCTGACAAACCCTTCTGAATATGTCCACCAGAACGGATTATATGTGTCGATCCGCTTCCTGCCAGACCACGGGACATAGCCGATCTCGCTCACATCGAATGAGTCACCGACCAGTTCACAGTGTGAGGTCATGAGCAGTCTCTTGTACATCGCGGAATAACCCATGGATGCCGCCCAATCGCGTTTTCGGTTGCGGTCACTAACGGCGGCCTGAAAGATCATTTTACCAACGGGATTATTCAAAACACCATCGACATCGACCACATAATTGTAATCATCTTGGTTGGCATACATACCGTTGAACAAGGTGCCGAGATCAATGTTGCCCGGCATTCTCTGTTTTGCCCTGAATACACCGAATGTCCTTGCCGGTTCAATAATGGTGTTGCTGGTATCACGGTATTCGTCGGTGTAGGCACCGAATACTCCCGCATTGAATTTCTCGGATTTTGTCGTTAATTTAATGCCACCCAGTATCGGCACGCTTTCATCACCCATTGATTTGCCGATCCGGCGTGAGTAAAAAACTTTCAGCAATGAAACGATACTAAAGAGACCAAGGCTCGGCATCCTGAAAATATCAAATCCCTCGATAAAGAACGGCCTTCGTTCGCTCAAGTAGACCGGATACTGAGACAGGTTCAAGGCATAGGGATCAGACTCGATCTGCGCAAAATCAGGCAATACGGTGGCGTTGACCGTGGTCTGCGGCGTGGCATCCCATTTGAAGTTCAGACTGCCGCTTGGTTTTATTTCTTCGTCGTCACTGATCGTATTGTACCGGACATAAGCTTCAGGATATAGTTCGAAATAATAGCCCGTCGAGCGAGGTTCAACGCATTTCAGCGCACCGAATTTTGATATGAGGAACTGTTCGGTCAGCAATACTTCAGTCCAGTAATCGGTTTCCCTTATCGCAGCGGTATAGCGCGCGAAATTCACACCCCATTCGGATAATTCTTTCTTATAACGGATCGATTTGAAAGGAATTTTTATTTCGACTTCATAGCGGTCGTCGTAAATTTTTACGCCGCGGTACCAGACTCCATCCCACGAAGCATCGGTATTAAGCCCATTATCGAGCATCATGCCGTCCTCGATCACGCCGCTTATTGTCGTTTGGAAAAAATAGGCCGTGTTCTTGCTCGCCATAGGATCTAAATATAACACCACATAATCTTCATATAATCCGGGGTATACCGTCGGTTTATTCTGACGGCAGTGACAGCGGTATGCCACGTACAGGTTATTTTTATCCTGAAGCAAATAAACCACTGTCGTATCCGTAGGTATGCCTTTTTCATAAGGTTTGAACTGAATGAAATCATTCGCCGAATCCGCCTGCTGCCAGATCTCCTCGATGAAACCGTCGATTTTGGGCGCGATATCTGAGTATCTGGTTTCAATAATTTTATCACTTTGCCCTAACAGTGCCCAGAGTAAGATGAACACAGAACCTCCATTTCTATTATTGTATTGAGCATATACATATCCATGAGAAAGTCAACCGGACCATTTTAGATGCTCGTTGACTATGCAATATTCTTTGCTATAATTGATAAAATAAATGAACCCGGCAACTGAAGAACGCAGATTGATAACGATACTTTTTGCCGACCTCTCGGGGTTCACGGCACTTTCATCAAAACTTGACCCGGAAGAAGTCCGCGACTTTGCTAACATCTGTTTTGAACACTTAAACGGCACGATCACCAGTCAGGATGGAACGGTTCACAAATACGAAGGAGACCTTGTTGTTGCCCTGTTTGGGTTTCCGACCGCGCAGGAAGATGCTCCTGAAAGCGCGATAAGAGCAGCGTTTGACATGTTGAAGCTTATGCCGAAAATAAGCGATATGGTTTCAACCCGATTGAAAATAAAAACCGACATTGGATTACATGTCGGTGTGAACAGCGGGATCGTGGTTGTCGGTGAAGTGGGGTCGGCGGAAAAAAGGGATAATACGATCATGGGCGACGCCGTTAATATCGCCTCGCGACTCAAGGATATGGCAAAACGAGGCGAAATACTGGTCTCTGAATCGGTCTTCAAGTCCTCTCGATATCTATTTGAGTATGAGGTTCTGCCGCCGGTTGCGGTCAAAGGAATTGACGAACCGGTAAAGATTTTTAGACCAATAAAAATGAAAGACAAACCTGAACCTAAACGGGGCATAAAGGGACTGTACTCACCGCTGGTGGGAAGGGACGGAGAACTCCAGTCGCTTAAGCAGTCATTAGAAAAACTGACAAGCGGCAAGGGAGGTGCAGCATTTGTGCTCGGTGACGCGGGTCTGGGTAAATCACGGTTATGGGAAGAACTTAAGAATGGCATGGTTGATCGCTCTTTACCGATTACAATTATTGAGGGTAGATGTCTATTCAATAGTGAGACCATCCCTTACTGGCCTTTCTTGCAGGTCCTGGGAACCGTGTTCGGGCTTACTGATCAAGATTCAAAGGATGTCATACGGGAAAAACTCTTGAAGAAGACGAAAGAGGTTCTTTCAAATGAATGGGCCGATGTTGTTCCCTATATAGGATATCTGTTCTCGATTCGTTTTACGGATAACCTTGATGAGAAAGTGAAATATCTTGACGCCAAGGCGGTGAAGCTCCAGATAATGATCGGTATCAATAAGCTATTCGCCGCCCTTGCTCATCGGCAGCCCATTCTTTTTGTGATTGAAGACTATCACTGGATTGATACCGGGTCTCTGGAGTTGCTGGAATTCATATTCGGCTCAAGTAAGTTGCCGCCGGTATTATTCCTTGGTCTTTCACGAATTGAAAAGGACCGAACATGTTATAAGACCAAAGAAAAACTGAAAGAGATATTACGCGACGACTTTCAGGAGATCATATTGAGACCGCTGGATGCCGATGAAAGTGCCGAGTTGGTGCGCAATCTTTTGAAAATACCTGGTTTCACCAAGGAATTCATGGCGCGAATCCTTGCCCGAGTTGAAGGCAATCCTTTTTATCTTGAAGAGATCATCCGGTCCTTGATAGACTCCAATGTGTTGATCTTCTCGTCGGGCGTTTGGCGTCTTACGGCCGATGTTTCTTCCCTGCAAATACCGGATACGATCCACACCGTCATTAAATCGCGGCTGGATAGGCTTGACCCGGAGTCGAGGGGCGTTTTGCAGACCGCTTCGGTTGTCGGCCGCAATTTCTATGGGCCGATTCTTGAACAACTTTGCGGGCTCGACAGCCTGATACTGACTCTCCACCTGGCAACCCTTGAGGAATATGAGTATATCAAGGAATTAAAAAGGTTCCCTGATCTGGAATACATGTTCCGTCACCCTCTCTTGCAGGAGGTAACTTATAATGGGCTGCTCAAGAAAAAACGGCGGGAGGTCCATGGCAAAGCCGGTGAAGTGATAGAGCGACTCTACAAGAACCGACTCGATGATTTTGCCGAGCTGCTCGCCCTTCAGTATGCGAATAGCGATAACTCCATCAAGGCGCTTGAGTGGCTAAGCAAAGCGGGTCAAAAGGCACGGGACAGGTACGCAAATGACGAGGCTATTGCCTATTATCAAAAAATGATTTCAATCATCAATGGTGAAAAACGCGAACCGACGGCTGAGCTTTGCCTTGCCTGCGAGGCAATCGCTGATATCTATGCCTTGAAAGGTATTTACCCGGCGGCTACAGACTATTACCGGCAGATGGAATCTGCGTCGGCTGGTAACGCGGCCGTCCGGTCCCGAGCAAAAAGAAAAACCGCAGAGATATACCATAATCTTGGTCGCTATGACGACGCGCTTGCATGCTACGACGAAGCTGAGAAGCTGTTGTCAGGCAACACCCAAGATGAAACGCTTGAAAAATCAAAGATCCATATCGCAAGGGGTGGCATATGGTGGCTCAAAGGTGAAATGAATCAAGCTATCGAGGAAGCCGAGGCGGGGTTGAAAGTGCTTGTTCAACTGCCTGGCGAAGAGCCGAAAATCAAGATGGTCAAGGCATCGGCTTACAATCGTTTTGGATCCATCTATTTTGACCAGGGCAACTATGGCCAGGCGATTGAGTTCTATCAGAAGAGCTTGGCAGCCCTGAAAGAAATTAACGACAAGCAAGCCATCGCCAGAGCCAGTGCGAACCTGGGCATTGTTTACCATGTGACCGGCGACCTTGACCAGGCCCTGAATCTTTACCAGACGTGCCGACAGATACTCGATGAAATCGGCGACAAATCAGGATTGGGCAAGATTCTCAATAACCTCGGCAACGTGTATTACGCAAAGGGGAAATACGATCGGGCTTTTGAACTTTTTCAAAAGTCCCTGGACATCTCCAAGGAGATAGGCAACCAGCGAAGCATTGGCATAGCTTACGGTAATTTGGCAACCATCTATGAGGCACGGGGAGACAACGATAAGGCTATTGAATTCTATCAAAAGGGTTTGCAGACATTTGAGGAGATAGGTTATAAGCACGGGATTGCCGAAACGCTGAACCATTTGGCAACCGTAAATATTAAAATAAATGCCTTCAACAAGGGCGAGGAATATTTGCTTAGAGCCGAAGAGATTCTGAAGGCGGTTGGCAGCAAACATGGATTAGTGGTTCTCTACGCACACTGGGCGGAATTGAAGAATAAAGTTGCCGGCCCGGGCTTAGCACCTGACAAAGAAGCACTGGACTACGCCGGAAAAGCAATCAAACTGGCTAATGAGCTGGGGGTAAAAGACAGCATTGCCCTATGCTATGTGACCTATGGCAAGATATTCACCGCCGCTTACGATCTCAAGACGGCTGAGGGATATTTCATAAAAGCGATTGAAATCTTTGAAGAAAGAAAAGATCGAGCGCTACTCGCCAATACGTATTTCGAATACGCCAAGATGTTGAAAATGAGAACCGCTGAAAACATTGATTCAATAAACCAGGCTGATGAGTATCTTGAAAAGGCGCTCAGGATCTATCGGGAACTTGATTTAGCCAATAGAGTAAAGGAAGTGGAAGGATTGAAAAGCCAACAAACAGCGGAATAAGACCGTATTTGCCATCTGCCGCCTCAAAGACCCATGGTCTCCCGGACCAGGACAACCAGAAATCCCGCTCTCTCTAAAACCGATACCGCAGGCCGAATCCGAGCGACACCAGGGCGCTCGTGCTTGCCTCTCCCCCCATGATTCCGGGTATGACCAGCGCTGCTGCGCCCTGGGTCGTGTTGCCCGAAACATTCATGAATAAAGTCAAATTCTTTATAATGTGGAAATCCGTGCCGCCGCCGAAGGCGATCACCGGCAATGCCGACATTGGTATGCCGGCGACGTTGAAATACTGGAAATGAGCGATCAAACCAAACCGCAATGGGATAAAAGTCCTGAATCCGAGGTTCAAGCCGGTCCTGATCCTTGTATATGTTCCATCTTCGCTTGAACTAAGACCGCCAAAAAAACCCAGCTGAAAACGCCAGACCCTGGCTTCAAACCCGGCGGTCGCCCCAGCCGTGCCTAGAAAGGGGATTTCGCCCAATCCATATCGGGTCGTGTCTTCGGTTTCAAAATCGTATATGACCATGGTCGCATGCCCGGAAATGACTTTATTCACGGTGTCGATCACCAGGCTATCATCATCGAACCTGATGCGCGGTATTTCAGTGGGCAGAGACGTGTAAAGGTCCCAGTCGCCGTTGATAAACGTCGGGCGACTTATCTCGCCGCATATTCCAAGGCTCAGATAACGCCAATCTTTCTTCATACCCCAGGTGAGAGATGTCATGCAAAAATTCAAAGACGCATTGCCATTACATCTGAGCACGGAATCAGCGTCGACTTCCACATCAAAAGAAGCATCGATCGTCCAATCATTGTACGGCTCCACCGCCAGCGCCACACCGCTGCCCAATGCGCCGCTGAGCGCGGACGCAAAACTGCCGTCGATGGTGACCGGCGTAGCCTGCAAACCAATGCCCATATCTATGCCCAGTAATCTGCGGCTGACCGCCACGTTCATTGACTTCGTTAAATATTTACCATCCCCGTCCGCGTTCAGCATCAGGTCTCCGGCTGCACTCAATACAAAACGGACCGGGATCGAATCATAAAGCCCTAGATCCGGGAGGAGATCATGAGTAAGCGTATCCTGATAATCCATTTCATATCCGGCCGAGGGACGGACCGACGCATGGCAGCTCAGTTCCATGCAGTCACCCCTCTGGCTGCCTGCAGCCAGCCGCCAACCTTTGAAAGTAACCGCCAGACCGGCAAAGTCAATTCCGCCGGTTTGTTCAATGCCCAGATCGGTCGGAACTTTGATCGAGTCTAGAATAGTCTCAACGCTGTCCAGCGGTATCACGAACTCCGTGCTGATGACCGTTTTCATGTTCGGAGCCAGACAGATCATCGCTTCCATTCCCCCAACGCGCGCCAAGGCTGCCGGGTTCAGCATAAAACCGATAAGCCCCTCGGACAAAGCGGGATTGGCAAACCCCGGGTGCGTGAAGTACAAATCCGACGTCGGGTACGCATAACGCATGTTCACGTCGGCAGCAAGGTCAACATTAACCTGTACCGGCAGAAAAAAAAGAATCAAGATCATTGGAATACTATAACAAATAAGCAGTCCTTGTCAACCGTCAATGGCATTGATTATAGTTCTGAAAGAATAGCCGGGAGATATCTACTTGACAAGAAGGACATTTGTATTATAATGCTATATAAAATTAAAAAAAGGAGGTTGTATGAATAAGTTTTCAATGATAGGTTTAAGTCTTTTATTTGGCATATCCAGTTCAGCATTCGCTGCCGACCGCATCGTGCTGGTCGAAGAGATGTACCAGGAAGGCTGAGGCAGCTGTACCGCTGTCAGTGGTCAACTGGCACAAATAGCGCTTAACTATCCGGGACGCGTTGCTCTCGTTGAGATCCATCTTGCTAGTTCCTATCCCCTGTACTGCGCCGAAGCAGCCAACCGGGCATTCAATTTTTACAATGTCTCCTTTACTCCGGATGCCTATGTCGATGGCGCGCAGAGCACAAGTTACGAAACGGATATTGTCAACCGCATGAATCAGCCCTCGGACCTTGTTCCCACGATGTGGGGTACGTATAGCCCCAGCACGCGCACCGGAACCGTTTACGCGAAATTCAAGAACACCGGCAGCTCCAGCATCAGCGGCAATTTCTATTTCGTCGTCGTGGAAGATTCGCTTTATTATGCGGGTCCCAACGGCGACGTATGGCACAACCACGTCGCGCGCGATTACCTGCCGACCGAAGTAGGCCAGGCAGTCACGATCGCGGCCGGCGACTCCGTGATCCAGAGTCAGTCTTTTTCGATCGGGGCCAGCTGGAACGAGAACAAGATCGATATCTATGCCTGGGTACAGCAAACCGCCGGGCAAAAAGAAAATTACCAAGCATGCATCAGGCATCTTGGCGACCTTGGCGCCGTACCGGCGACGCCCACGATCGTGAAACCGTTCCACTGCGCGCGTCTGCCCGTTGTGCAGCCCACGCTGGCATTCTATTCGACGGACCAGAACGGCGACCAGCTCCGGTACCGGATTTTATGGGATGACGATCCCAATTTCGCATCGCCGGACAGTTCAACCACGGGCTTTTACGCGAGCGGCGCGACGGTCAATTTCACGCTCCCTTATGCGCTGGTCAATGGAATGACCTACTGGTGGAAAGTGAAATGCACGGATCCCGGCGGCAGCGGCATGTGGTCGGGATATTCGGCAAACCAATCCTTCTCCATTGGCACCAGCCTGCCCGCCAATACATGCAGCTGGTACCAAACCACGAACGCGCAGTTCCTTGCCAACATTTACGACCAGACAGTCATCCAGGGCGATAGCATCGTTCTGGTAAGCGCCGGTTCTTCGATCACCGACACCGTCTTTTTCGAAACATTTGAAGCGGGTGCTGTGCCGGCCGGCTGGACCGTGGTCAATGGCAACGGTGATACTTACCAGTGGTCAGTCGGTACGACCGGGGATATTGGGGCTTACACGCCGCCGGCTTACGGCGTATACTACGCATATTATTCGGATGACGATGCCGGCAGCGGCGTGATAAATAACAACGAAGCGATCCTCACGCCTGCTATCCGCGTGCCGGTCGGCGCACTGACGCTTGAAGTCCTGTACGGATACGGATTTCAGGTCTATGAGACCGGCGAAAAACTGCGTTTCAAAACGCGGCGCAAGACCGGCGCCTCGTGGACCGCCTGGACTGACCTTGCCGTATACACGGCAAGCGGCAGCGGCACGGCGGCCCACAACCTCACGGCATATTTGCCCTGCGATTCCGTTCAGTTCCAATGGTTCTTCAGCGACAGCACTGCAACCTCGCACTGGGGTTATGCCAGCGCTTGCGACAACGTGGTCCTGCGCTACACATTCTCTACGAGCGGCACCCAGGGGACTGTAACATCCACCACTATTAATTATCATGATCTCTCAACAATGTACAGCCGGCCTCATTGGGGCGGCGCGGTTTGGCGGAAAGCGACTGCCGGCGATTCGATCGGGATGAAGTTCGAATATTACAACGGCAGTTCATGGCAGGCTATTCCCAATAGCGCGCTGCCGGGCAATGCCGCGGGATTTTTCTCCACCATTGTCGCCGACACCATCGATCTCAGCGCATTAGACACGACAACCTACAAGACGATCCGAATGGTAGGTCTCCTGTATAAAATCGGGACAAAATCGCCCAATAATCCCGCCCTCCTTGACTGGGAAGCCGGAAATTTTACGAACTACATTGGCATTGCCGACTACAATCCAGGGACAGTCGATGCAAAAACATCTCTTTGCATCAGTCCCTCCATCGTGAAAAACCATCTTGACATCGCCTATACGATCGCCGATAAAAGCGACGGTTCGAGATTGGGCATTTACGATGCGATGGGACGGCTGGTAAAACAGTTTGGCATAATCGCCACAGGCGCGCAGTCCGGACGCGCGGTATGGGACGGCTGCGACAATACTGGCAACGAGCTTCCCAACGGAATCTATTTTGTCAGGCTGGAGACCGGCGATGACGTAGCGATAAAAAAGGCGGTGATCCTGCGTTGATCGCGGGCGTCAACCAATAAATCCGAGGTCCTGTGTCCGCATGACACAGGACCTTTTTTTTTACGACCGCGCGATCCCGCTTGACTCGAACAGGCTCCCGAATATACTTGCTCGTTAGTAACTTATAAGACATCGATCATGAAAAAGATAAAAGTGGCTATCGTCGGGTATGGCAACATCGGCAGAGGCGTGCACTGCGCAGTCGATCGCAATCCCGACATGGAACTCGTCCAGATCATCACGCGCGATCCTGACCGGGTCAAAAAGCACGTTAAAAAGATCCCGGTATACGCGATCGGCGATTTTAAAAAAACCGCCGATGTCGCGATCCTGTGCAGCGGCTCGAAGGATGATATCTTTGGCGCGGCATCAGGCATAAAATCCCTGAAAAAACGCATCGATGATCCTGATGTTCATGGTCAGGGACCGTTTTTCGCCCAGTACTTCAACACGGTCGATAGCTTTGACACGCACGCACGTATTCCGGCCTACCACACCGCCATGGATCATTACGCGGCGAGAAATAAGCACACGGCGATCATCTCGGCCGGCTGGGATCCCGGTACTTTTTCGTGGGAACGTGTTCTAGCCGATGCTTTTATTCCGGGGGCAAGGCATTATACTTTTTGGGGACCGGGCGTAAGCCAGGGGCATTCTGATGCGGTCCGCTCGATCCAGGGCGTCCTCGATGCGAGGCAATATACGCTACCGGTCGATGCCGCGATCCAAAAAGTTCGAGATTGCGCTAACCCGCGGCTGCGGGCGTGTGACAAACACACGCGCCTGGTCTATGTGGTCGCACATAAGGGCGCCGACAGGAAGAAAATCGAAAAAGAGATCAAACTCATGCCGCATTATTTTTCCGAGTACCGCACCAGGGTGGTCTTTATCACGGAATCAGAGATGGCGAAGAAACATTCTCAATATCCTCACGGTGGTTTTGTTGTAGCGACCAATCAAAAAGGTATCGGCAGCCGGGCGCTGCTTGAATACCGGTGCGAATGGGGAAGCAATGCCGAAGCGACCGGTAATATCCTCACGGCTTGCAGCCGGGCTTGTTTTCGCATGAACCAGGCAAAAAATTACGGCGCCTTCACCATGCTCGACCTGCCAGCAGCGTACTTCAGCCTTCATTCAAAGAAGAAACTGCTGGTCGAATACATGTGATTACCCAATTACTTAATTACTCAATAACATAATTACATAATAACTATATCATTATATATGCTTGTTGACTTTCTTCGATAAATGTATATACTTCCTCTTGGAATGCAGACAACCACAAGAAAATTCGATCTGGTTATAAACACTAAATGGTGCAAAGGTTGTGAGATCTGCGTCGCCTTTTGCCCTAAAAAAGTGCTGGCGATGGAAAGGGATAAAGCTTTTGTCATCAGCCCCGATGCCTGCACTGGATGCCAGCTTTGTGAAATCTATTGTCCTGATTTTGCGATAGTTGTTAATAGAAGCGAACCGCCGAAACCGGCGACGTGATCTAAAAAACATGAATCCCATTAACCGACCCGCCAACATCAAAGTAATGACCGGTAATGAAGCCTGCGCTGAAGCCGCACTCACAGCTGGTTTGCGGTTCTTCGCCGGTTATCCTATCACACCGTCGTCCGAAATCGCTGAAGTCCTCTCCCGCATGCTGCCGCGGGTCGGCGGCACTTTCATCCAGATGGAAGACGAGATCGCTTCGATGGGCGCGATCATTGGCGCCTCCCTGGCTGGGGTCAAATCAATGACCGCGACCAGCGGACCGGGATTTTCGCTCATGCAGGAGAATATCGGCTATGCGTCGATGGCTGAAGTTCCCGTGGTCGTGGTCAATGTCCAGCGCGGCGGGCCGAGCACTGGTTTGCCGACCCTGCCTGCCCAAGCCGATGTCATGCAGGCGCGGTGGGGTACTCACGGCGACCATCCGGTCATTGCCGTGTGCCCATCCACCGTACGGGAAACGTATGACTGGACGATCAAAGCGTTCAACCTTTCGGAAAAATACCGGGTTCCGGTAATGCTCATGATGGACGAGATCATCGGCCACATCAACGAAAAGATCATCATTCCGCAAAAAGATGAGATCCAGATCATCGAACGGGAAAAAACGCACGAACCTCCGGATAAATACATCCCATACCGGATGACCGAATCCGATATTCCGCCGATGGCCGATTATGGATCCGGATACCGCTTCAACGTCACAGGACTGAGTCATGATGAAACCGGGTTCCCGACGAATGACCCGGCAAAGATCGATGTGCTCTATCGCAGGATCAACCGGAAGATAGAACGTTACAAGAATCAGATCATCGATTACAAGCAGGAATACCTGGATGACGCCAAGATCTGCGTGGTCGCTTACGGCTCCAGCGCGCGTTCGGCGCGGCGCGCGATACGTCTCGCCCGCGAACAGGGTATCAAAGCCGGACTCTTTCAGCTCTATGTTCTCTGGCCCTTCCCTTACGAGGTTCTGGGCCGCATCGCCTCCACGATCAAGCATTTTGTCGTACCGGAGATGAACCTTGGCCAGATGGCGCATGAAGTCGCATGCGCCACGAAGATCGAGCCGGTACTGGTCAATCGGGTCGATGGTACGCTTATAACGCCGGATGAGATATTAAAAGGAATAAAAGATGTTTCCGTATGAGAAATACCTGAGAAAGGAAAAATTCCCGCACATCTGGTGCACGGGCTGTGGGTGCGGCATTATTGTAAAGGCGATGCTTAGAGCAATTGACAGAATTAAAATTCAAAAAGACGACATGGCGATCGTATCCGGCATCGGTTGTTCATCCAGAACACCCGGTTATTTGGATTTCAACACCCTGCACACTCATCATGGCAGAGCCATCGCTTTTGCTACCGGACTAAAGCTTGCTAAACCAAAGCTTAAAGTAATCGTTATCTCGGGTGACGGAGATGCAACCGCGATCGGCGGAAACCATTTCATACACGCAGCGCGACGAAACGTAGACATGACAGTCCTTATTTATAATAATTACATATATGGAATGACGGGCGGCCAGGTTTCTCCGACCACGCCCTTTGGCAAAAGAGCGAGCACCGCTCCCTACGGTAATACCGAACCGGCTTTTGATATATCAGGATTAGCCATCGCTGCCGGTGCTTCGTTTGTCGCGCGGGGCACCTGTTATCACGCAACCCAGCTGGATAAGCTGATTGAGAAAGCGCTCAATAAGAAAGGGTTTTCAGTGATCGAGATAATGACTCCCTGCCCCACATATTATGGCAGACCTAACCGTCTGGGCACCGCGGTCGACATGCTCACTTTTTTCAAAGAAAACAGTGTCCCGATCGAAACCGCTCGGAAAATGACGCCTGAAGAAAAACAAGGTAAGATCACCATCGGCGTCCTCCATGATATTGAAAGACCGGAGTTCTGCGCGGAATATCAGAAGTTAATTGATCAGGCAAGGGGGTAAAATTGGCATTACGGTATGAGTTTCGTTTAAGCGGTTCAGGAGGTCAGGGGCTGATTCTTGCTGGTAAGATTATGGCTGAGGCAGCGGCGATTTACGATGGCAAAAATGCAACGCAGAGTCAATCATATGGACCGGAAGCACGGGGCGGGTCAAGCCGTTCTGAGGTTATCGTAAGCGACGAAGAAATCGATTATCCGAAAGCGGTCAATATTGATTTGCTTCTTGCTTTTACGCAGGAAGCATGCGATAAATATGCCAAAGATCTGAAAGATAGTGGTATTTTACTGGTTGATTCGAACTATGTATTAAAAGTTCCTCAAGGAAAATACAAGATTGTATCGCTCCCCATCACCGAACTCGCAGAAAAGGAGACGGGAAAATCTCTTGTCGCCAACATCCTATCCCTCGGCGTAATTATTGAATTAACCAAGGTTATTTCACCGGAATCTATGGAATCAGCGATACTATCGCGTGTTCCAAAAGGCACTGAGGATCTGAATATCAAGGCTTTCCGCGCCGGAATAAAAGCTGCTCAGCAAATTAAGCACTAATAATAAACACCAAACAAGAACTCGGTTTTCTACGCATAATAGGCGATGATTATGGCTTACGTGAACGACAATAAAACCACAAGTTGGTTGGATTTTGTGGATGAAAAAAGACGAGCAAACATGGTTCAGATCCTGCAGGAACTATCTTGGCTTCAGGAATTCCCTGACCTCAATTTTATCATCATTGGTGCCCTGTCGCTTTTGATCCAGGGTTATTTACACTATGTAGTTTTATGGGATATCGACCTCCTTTTTAAAAATATTAATCAGTTAAAAAATTTCATGGATAAACCAAAAACACCATCGCTAAAGATTTTCAATATTGATAATGAACTCGTAAACAATGAAACGATATCAAGTCTTCATACCGTGTGGTCTTTTGGCAAGACCTGGTTTAACGTCGATTACATATTAAAGAAAAGCATTTTCCAGCACTATACAAAAAACACGGTCCTGAAACAACATCAAGAAACCATGACGATTCAAAATCAACTGTGTTCTATTAATCTTTGTCTGGCCCATCCCTGGGACGTGGTAATAGACAAAATTCTGTCGCCCCGCACCGGTAAAGAACTGGAATTGAAGGTCGACATGAGCGTTGATATCAGGCATATTTATTCCGTATATAACAAGGAGCAAGACAACCATGTTTTTTGGGAGTACATTATGGAAAAATCATCTGCCATCAGAAAGAGGAAGGCTCTGAAATCGCGCCTGAAGGCAATTCTCTCAATCGCCCAGGAAATAGGGTATAACGATGTCGCCTTTTCGCCCCTGGCTTTGAAATATCTCGGTTAATGAGGGATTTCTTATCCAGTCTCGCTGAGCAATCCAGCGAATTCGGAAATCACTACCGCAAGCAGCTGCAAGCTGTCTTAAAGAATTTCGAGTCCATTGTTCGACAGCTGGAAAACCAAAAGAAACGCGATCAGGTACACTTGATGCACTCAACAGGTGATTTCGGCCGGGAGTTAAAAATCGTGGCCAATGTCGCCGAAAACACCGAAGAACGACTATCTTTCATGGGCACATTTTTTGCTCTGCAACTATTGCTGATAAATCGGCAGACAATCGATACCCTGCGTATGGACATTATCGCTGCGGAAACGAACAAAGTGGCTGTCTACAGAAAATTCATGCGCAATGTCGGCGATTGGTTTCGGACACTGACAACCGCCTACATCAATGAGCTTCTGAGTGTCTTTCTCGATCGGCAGCAGTCAACGGAATTTGTAATACTCGGTGTGGGCACCAAGTCTGACCAGGATGATATTGACGTGGGAATAATCGACGATGGCGGCAGCGAACGCGATAATTTCAACCGGGCGGTTGCTCAAATAAGTCATGAGTTCATGAAATATGCGACATCATTCCATTTCCACCTGTCAGAACATGTCGGCACCCAACACTATTCAGCATCCATTAACGAATATAAGCGGGTTTTAAAACACGAAATAAGAGACTTTGTAATCATTAATGAAATGCTCAGTGCTGCGGTAATAACCGGCAGCGGGCAACTTTTCGACCAATATCGCACTGATATAACAGGCCGGTATTTTTTTAAACCGGGCATCGATAACAAGTACCATGAAGGTTACTTGCGTGGCATCCTCGGTGAAATCCACTCGTTGATCGCCCGGCCGATTAGTTCCATGCATATTAATTTTAAGGAAGATGGTTTGCGTATCATCAAAAGCATTGTATCGGCTCAAAAAACAGTTTATCGCATTGACCAGGTCAATGCGTGGGACATTATTAAAGAACTGAAGATAAAAAATGAGCGGCGTTTGAATGAGTACGAAGCTCTCGACCGGTCATTGACATTTTTTGAAATATTCAGATACCTTTACCAGCTGTTCGTTACCCAGGACGAAGAGGTGATTTTAGACAATACTTCGATGCCCAACATCAGAAAAATCGCGCGAGTGCTCGGTTATTCGGATATTGGACAGTGCCTCGCCGAAGAACATCTATTAGTCCATTACTACGAACATGTCCAGAACATTCGGAAAATCGTACCGGTTTTGCTCGATGATCTAAAAAGCCATCTTGCCGAACATTCTGATTTTGCCGCAATGTTCAACCTGGATTATAAAGGAAATAGCGCCAAAGATTTTGTTGAAAAATTTAAATTTTATCGAGGAACATCATACTGGGACGATATCATCGACCGTCTGAAAGCCGAGAATGTCCTTAAGCGTTTCGTAAACGATATTAGTTCACTATCCGTGATTGAACAAACGCGAATAATCAGAAAGTACATCGAATGGGCTAAATACGATTTCTACACCCTGATCAAGTTTCTAACCATACTGGGGAGCAGTAAATATGGATTTTCGTTATTTAAAAACATGAACGATTATTTGCTGCAAAAAGTAGATAAAATCACTGATTTAACGAGAAAACTCACTTTTGTTTTTTATCGTTTCCCTCATCTTATCAACAATTACTTTTCGCTGAATGAAGAACAACAGTTGAAACGATATCAAAAAACCATGAAGGGACAAATTTATGAAGAAGACATCGCCAGCGTTGTGAGCGATTTAGAATATATTTTGAACATCCACTTTTATGGCAGCAAGTTTTATAAGCGCTACTTTCATATTGTAATCAACAAATACCCTGAATGCATACAAATATTAAGGAGGCCGCCCCGTTTGAAAGAATTCGGCGAATGGCTGCATAATGATGTGGGTTCAATGAGAACATTCCGGCAAAAAAAACAAAAACTTGGTGAGTATTATGATTTTGAAATGATGCGCGTGGGCATAAATACCCTTCATGGCGCGTCGGTCGCAACAACAAGTGCTGATTTCATCGAATTTTCGGACCGGTACATCCACTCTCTGGTTGATATCTGCCGGCAAGAGGTTGATGCCGAATACAATAAACGAATCATCACGGAAGACGTTTTAGCCATTTTTGCCGCCGGTGGTCATGCGAGAGAACAAGCCTATGACGACGATTATGACATCATAGTACTGCTTAATTCTGAAGACCCGGACATCACCGCATACTGCAACAAAATTGTCAGCCGGATAAACGCCGAGATTATTCAACGCGGCACCATACCGCACCATCGTTTTGCCGATTATTTTGGAAGATACGTGGTGTTATTCCAGGAAATGGAAAAACTCCTGGACCGCATGGCGCCGGAAATTTTCATTGAAAAATCGCAGATTCTTGGTGCCCGGCTAATCGTCGGATCACGCCGGCTGGAAAATGAATTTGTCGAGCGCATCGTAAAACCTAAAATATTTGACAAAAAAGAACATTATATAGCACAGATGATCCAGGAAATCCAGGCCCGGCATGTTACCGAAAAAGAAATATCAACTGCGGACAGCGATATCAAAGAAGGAATGGGGGGATTGAGGGATATCGAAATGATGATGCTTATTTTTAAAGCATATTACGGTATTAAAGAACCCGTTAACACAAAATTGTTTGAAAATATTGCGGGCATTCAACCTGTATTGCGCGGTGATCTTGAGACGCTATCAGAAGCGTTCATCTTTTTAAATGGTTTAAGGGATATTTACAGGTTGACTGCGGGGGCAAGTGATGCGATCGTGGCTGACGCTCTGGGAACTGCATCGAGAGTTCTGGGCTATGCAAATAACGTAGTGTTATATGAAAAATTCAACGAAACGAAAAAGCATGTAGCTGACACGATCCCCCGTTTATTACAAAAAATTGGTTACTCATCCTTTACCGATTCAGTATGCACATAACTACCCTTTTTGTTCAAAATACCGTCTTTTATCCAGCAGCGCGGATCGGTGGGCACGCGGTTAAGCATGATCTGCCAGTGCAGATTAGATCCTGTGCAAATCCCAGTGCTGCCCATCTCGCCGATGATCTGCCCTTTCAGCACGCGATCCCCTTTCTCTACCAGGATCTTGTTTAGATGCAGGTAAACCGTGTGGATACCCTGGCCATGGGAAATGACGATGCTCTTGCCATGACCATCAAGGTCCTCGGCCAGCACGACCAGGCCGCTGTTCGACGCCAAAATATCCGTGCCGACGGCATTGGCAATATCGATGGCCTTGTGTGACCATTTATCGAGATCCTTGTTGTAGCGCCGGGCCACCCCGAATATTGCCGTGATCGAGCCTTCGCACGGCCAGATGAAATCGCCGTCGTACAATACTGAATCGGTGTCCTTTCCGTAAGCCCGGGTAAAATACCTGCCCTCGTATTTCATCATTTCCAGCGTCTCTTCGGTCAAAACCCCGATATCCATTTCTGCGGTATCGACCTCGGCGAACTCGCCAGGAAGGATCATGAACGGCAGCTTGACGGTTTTCTTCGCGCCGCCCTCCTCGTAACTCAACGTCATCTTGTGCCGTCCCGAATCCGCGTCCATGGGTACTGCAAGCAGGGTCTGGTACAGCGTACTGGACAACGCGTACAATTTGTACGTGCGCTGAAGAAACCGTACCGAAACTTTGCCGATCGGAAGCGCGGTGTTAACATTCATGTACGCGATCTCCCCCTGGTGATAGGCATGACGGTCTAAAGATATCGACTGTACCAAACCACCGATCTGCACGATATTAAGCGACTCAGACGGCGCAACCCGGGTACGCGGTATCGACGGTTCTCCCCTTGTCAGTCCTCCGGTAAGCGGCACTGCTTCCAGGCTTTCCTGTCGGGACTGGAACGTGTCAACCGGTTTGCTAAGTTGGTAAACGACGGGATCAGCCAGACGGGGATAATTATCGTAGTAAAACTTTATGGGCTGCGAATCCCGCTGGATATAACGGTCAAGCCGGATAAGAGCCTTGTGAACCAGGGAATCAGACAGCGAATCCTGCCCGGCAGGCAGATTGGCGGCAGTGCAAAGAATTGCGAACCTAAGGCACCACAATAACATTTTCAGTCCCCAACTGTTCTTTTCTACGCTGTGCTGACCTATGCATGTCGTTTGTACATCTAAGAATTTTGAAAAAAAACGACGAGCTGACATTTGGGTCTTTCATCATTCTTAAGCTCATATCAAAATATTGGTTATCCCGTTTAGGGGCCGTTTCATCATTTTAGAATTACATGAAAAACGAGATAATCTAGTAGGGATCCATAACGCACCGGAAGCCATAGTAACGGTCCTGCACGTAGGGCTTCAGCTCGAGCCGCGATGAGCAGCGGAGGTGCTTGGTATTTATACTGAGCCACGAGCCGCCGCGCAGCACGCGCGTGTAGCCGGAATCGGGTCCGGCGGGGTTTTCCAGCGGGCTCCTCGCATAATAACTTGAATCGTAGAAATCACTGCACCATTCCCACACGTTACCTGCCATGTCGAACAATCCGTAAGGATTCGCGGCAAAAAAGCCGACCCTGGCAGTGAACGCGAACCCGTCGCGATCTTTCTCGCCGTCGGGCGCGTAGTTACAGCGGTTGATCGGTGGTTCATCGCCCCAGGGAAATTCTTTTTCCGGTAAGCCGCCCCGCGCCGCGCATTCCCATTCCGCCTCGGTCGGCAGCCGCTTACCCGCCCACATCGCGTAGGATTGGGCGTCGTAATAGCTGACCCCGACCACGGGCTGTTGAGGTTTGTTCAAAGAAGTGTCGCGGCAAAATAACGGTCGAGGATGACCGGTCGCTTTGACGAATTCCCCGTACTGCCGGTTCGTGACCTCGCATTTGTCCATATAAAAAGTGTCGACGAACACTTTATGCCTGGGATTTTCCTCGCTTGAGTCCGAACCCATGACAAACTCGCCTCCGGGTATCATCAGCATGTCCGCGGGTAGAGATTTCATTGTCTTTAATGTCTGGTCTGTTTCTTTTTTACCAGTGCACGGACAGAGAAATACGGCAAACATCACTAACGGTAAATATCGGTATTTCAATCGGTCTCCTTTGTTCATGTATGCCCTTTTTTTTAAAAAATTTACGCTATATAATAATCAAAAATCGCGCAAAGTCAACCACTTGACCAGGCAAGCATTTTGATTATAATTTGACGTGAGTTATTGCACAAGGAATAAGTAAGGGGGTGGAGAACATGGCGATCGACCCTGTTTGCAGGATGCAGGTTGATGAGAAAACGGCCCAATTCAAAAGCCTTTATAAGGGCGTATCGTACTTCTTCTGCTCAAAACCGTGCAAGAAATCATTTGATGAAGATCCCGAAAAATATATATCCGGAGACCAGAACCAGAAACCGCGGTCATGCTGCGGGAAATAACGTCTCATGAACGAAGCCGAGGTTCTGCGTCAGATCATCGACCAGGACAAGAGATATAAAATCGAAGCTTACCTTTTCGTCCTGGAAGGCCTTTTTTATGCCAGGAACATTTTCAAAAAGGAAGGACACGTAACGGGCCAGGAACTGCTGGAAGGGATCAAACGGCTCGGTATTGAACGCTTCGGCCCCCTGGCAAAAATGGTGTTCGAACACTGGGGCATAACCGAGACCGTTGACTTTGGCAATATCGTTTTCAACCTCGTTAATTCAAAGATCCTGGGCAAAACGGAAGAAGACAAGATCGACGACTTCAAAGATATCTATGACTTTGACGATGTTTTTGTGGCGCACTACAAACCAACTTTCAGCCATTTCAAGACCAGGACCTGACCAGGAAGCCCAATGACATACAAGATCCTCGTGATCAACCCGGGTGCCGGTTCGACGCGCATCGCGGTTTTCCAGAATGACCAGGCGCAGTTCGAAGACAATATCCGCCACCGCCCCGAGGATCTCAAATCGTTCTCTAAGATCATTGACCAGCGCCAGTACCGCATGGAAACCGTCCTGACTGCTCTTAGATCCCGCGGCATCGATCTGAGTTCACTGAACGCGGTCGTCGGCAGGGGCGGTCCTTTTAAACCGCTGACGAGCGGAACTTACCTGGTAACTGACGCACTCGTCCGCGATGTTCAGAATGGCAATTACCAAACGGAACACCCGTCCTTGCTGGGCGCCGTGATCGCCAAGGAAATAGCTGATCCGCTCGGCATACCCGCATATTTCGTCGATCCGGTTTCGGTGGATGAATTCTGGGAACTCTCAAGGTATTCCGGCTTAAAAGAGATAAAAAGAAAAGCTCTCAGCCACGCGTTGAACGTCCGCATGGTCGCGAAAAAGGCCGCGCAGGAACTTAATAAACCTTATCCCGAGTGCAATTTTGTGATAATCCACCTGGGAACCGGCATCACGGTCGCCGCCCACCTCAAGGGCACACAGATTGATTCGTCGAACGCTAATGAGGACGGACCATTTTCACCCCAGAGAACCGGTGCGCTTCCGACCATACCGCTGGTCGAGATCTGTTATAGCGGCGAGTATTCGGCCGCCGATCTGAAGAAAAAATTGCTGCGGGAAGGCGGCCTGCTTTCTTACCTCGGCACCGACGATATCAAAGAGATCGAGAACAGGATCAGCCAGGGTGACCGGGAAGCTGATCTTGCTTACCGGACGATGATCTATCAGATCGCAAAAGAAGCCGGCGCTTACGCGGTCGTGCTTAAAGGGGAATTGGATGCGATCATCATCACCGGCGGTATCGCCCACTCGAAGGGCTTTGTCGAAGCGCTTAAAGCATGGATCGGTTTTCTATGTCCGAAATTTTTCGTGTACCCGGGCGAAGGTGAAATGGAATCGCTGGCGCTCGGCGTGCTGCGCGTGCTGCGCGGCGATGAAGAAGCAAAAAGATACTAAGGAGGAATAAATGCTCAATATGGTCAATATTAAGTATGACGATCTGCCAACGCAGTGGTACAACATTATACCGGACCTGCCCGTGCCTCTGCCACCGCCCATGGATCCGCCCGAAGGCCCATCCCGAATAAAAAATCTGCCGAACATGATGATCGGCGAGTGCCTGAACCAGGAATTTTCCCAGGAAAGATGGATCGATATCCCGGGTGGCGTTATTGATCTGTTCACCAAAGCCGGCAGGCCGCGGCCACTCTTCCGCGCCACGAACCTTGAGAAAAAACTCGGAACCCCGGCGAAGCTTTATTATAAGAGCGAATTTTTCAGCCCGACCGGCAGCCATAAGGTCAACACGGCCCTGGCTCAGTGCTATTACGCGAAAAAGCAGGGATTTGAGCGGTTGACCACCGAGACCGGCGCCGGCCAGTGGGGCACCGCGCTTGCATACGCTGCCGCCGTGACCGGCCTTAAATGTACTGTTTACTGGGTGCGCAGCGTTTATAACTGGAAAAAGGACCGGCTCAAGCTCATGCAGCTGCTGGGCGCTGAAGTGTACGCCTCTCCCAGCTCCAAAACGGAATTCGGCAGGTCGCTGTACGACAAGAACCCCGATCATGTCGGTTCCCTCGGGATCGCGATATCGGAAGGGCTTGAGGATTCGAACAAGGACCCGAAAGCGACCTATGCGCTCGGGTCAGTGCTCAACCACGTGCTCTTGCACCAGACGGTAATCGGATTGGAAACCAAGAAACAGATGGAGATATTCGGCGAATACCCGGATCTTGTCATATCGTGCCTGGGCGGCGGGTCGAATTTCGGCGGATTCGCCATCCCGTTCCTGGGCGACGTCCTGACCAAGGGCAAAAAGACCAAATTCATCGCGGCCCAGAGTAAATCCGCTCCCAATTTAACCGGCCCTTATGAATACGACTTTGCTGATTACGCCGAAATGACGCCCATGCTCAAGATGTGCACGCTCGGACATAAGACCGACATGATACCGATCAAGGGCGACGGCCTCCGATATCATGGCTGCTCGCCGATCCTTAGCCTGCTCCGTCACGAAGGTTACATCGATACGATCGCCTACGACCAGGACGAAAAGCATGTTTTCGAGAACACCAAGCTGTTCATATCGACGGAAGGGTGGCTGCCGGCGCCCGAATCGGCGTATTCGGTATGCTGCGCGATCGATGAAGCGATCAAATGCCGCGATAGGGGCGAGAAAAAGGTCATCGCGTTCAACATCAGCGGTCACGGCTTTCTCGACATCCCGGGTTACGCGGCTGTCCTGGGCTTGTAAGATCCTGATTTTCCATCCGTACAGCCGGAGTAGCGCCTTCAGGCGCGTGGCGACGACACGGGCGTGAACGCCCTACTCCAATTACTTCATGGCTGATATCCGAAAAACCGAAGCGCTTATCCTTACCACCATCCGGTTTAAGGAAACCAGCCTGATAACCAGCACCCTCACCCGGAACGAAGGCAAGATCAAACTGGTGGCCAAAGGCGCCCGCAGGCCGCGAAGCAAATTCTGTGGCGCACTTGAACCGTTCTGCCTGGACACCGTTATATTTTACAAAAAGGAAGACCGGGACCTGTACACCCTGTCCGACGCGGTGGTCATCGAACCGTTCGATGGAATAAGAAAATCGGCGAGAAAATCGCACGGCGCGCTCGTTATCTGCGAACTTCTCGATCGGACTCAACCGGCCGGCGAGGGCGACGAGCGGATATTCGGACTCGCGGTTTATTGTCTCCACGTGCTAAACGATAGCCACGAATCAGATACCCGCGATGTGCTGTACCGTTTTCTGCTGCAGTCATTGGACCTGTTGGGCGTAAAACCCACGCTGGAGAAGTGCATGCGCTGTCATATACCGATCACGCTGCCTCAAAAATACAATTTCAGCATCGCCGCCGGCGGCCTGGTCTGCGACAAGGATTTCGATGACAGCGTTGTGTCCCTTCAGCCGGAGACGGTCAACGCCATGAAAGCGCTGTACCGCGGCACGACCGCGATCTTAAGCGACGGTTCGCTCGGTGATATCCAGCATCTTCTGCCCGCTTATTTTTACTACCACCTGGGCGGGCTCCGCCTGAACTCGCTGAAGTATGCGAAATGAGCTGTCTTGAAAACACTCCTATTACAAACATGTAGTCGCACCTTTTAAGGTGCGCATATCTTGAATATTTTTTTTCACAGGCTAAAGCCTGTGGCTACATCTTGATCTCCTCCCCCTTGATGGGAAAATCTTCATTCTTTATCTCCTCCCCCTCGAGGGGGGAGGAAAAAGGAGGGGGTGAATGTTGCCATCAAGGGAGGGGATAATTTGTGTGTGCCCTCCCATCAAAGGAGGGGTGATTTTATGTGGTCTCCTTGCTCGCTGGAAGTCTTTAACGATCTAATCTATTGACAAACCTCCAAATCGCCTTAAAATAATAAAAAGAACGGAGGAACATTGAACTGTCTGGCGTTGGCCGTCATGATGAACGTTTTTATTTATAGTTTTGAACCGACAGAGCCTCCTGAACATTTCATATCGATCCACAATTTCGAAAATTCTAGATACCGCGCCACTGCCGATTGGACGCCCGTCTCAACAATACGGCAGGCGACCCGCACGCTGCGGCATGAGATCAAGGGTATGTTGAAAAACTACTATGGCTATATGCCCTACTGGGTTGACACGGCATATTACCAGTACATGGCGATGAACCTGCTGACCCATATCTGTTATTTTTCGATCGACATCGATCCCTCGACCGGGGATCTCGGCTCCATCCCCAATATCAGCCGGTTCAACAAGGTC
>DASVHD010000042.1 GCA_036382775.1 bacterium
TCTATGGCGTCGAGCATGACTTTATTTTTCAAGGGCTTCGCTGCTTTGTCTGCCGGTTTGATTTTGTCTTTTGCCACCATCTTATTCTCCTTTCCCGCCTTTTGCGGGTATTGTTTCAAAAAAAATAGAAGCGCCAAACCCCTCTTTACCCTTAAAAGTCTCGGTTTTTCGCGCTTCTATGGGTCTCTGGTATTCAAACATATAAGATTATACTCTAAATTTAGAGTTTGTCAAGGGGTAAGATAACAATTTAGAGTGAACTATGGGAATTGGTGAAAGGATCAAGAAAATAAGAATTTCTAAAAATCTTTCCCAACATGAGTTTGGTATACGGGTTGGATTGTCTTCTGGTGCAATAAGTGATATTGAAAAAGGCATCCGTGGGCAAAAAAAAGGAATTGGCCATGAGGCATTAGTAAAAATTTCGAAAGTATTTAATATAGATCCTACATGGCTTCTAACCGGCGAAGGCAAACATAAAGACCTGCCGGTGATTGCAGCTGATTCCAAAGCAGAATACGGAGCGGAAATCAAGTACCCAGCCATGCCCATTATCAACGACGTCCCGGCTGGCTATCCGGAGATGCCCCTGGACGATGAGATCCGGGCCTACTTTTACATCCCCGGCGTACCTAAAAATGCCTTCGGCTTGAAGGTTACGGGTAGAAGCATGGAACCCGATCTATTCGAAGGTGATATTGTAGTGGTCAACCCCAATGATCTTGAAATAAGGAAGGGCGAAGTTGGCATCTTCCGACACCAGGGCGGCACCACTATCAAGATTTGCATCCCCCTGCCTGACGACAAAGGCTTCATCCTCCAGCCCCGCAATTCCCGTTACGAACCCATCCTCGTCACCGGCGACGCCGACTGCACCCTCATCGGCAAAGTTATTTTTAAGATTGTAAAATATAAATAATTAGGAGGTTTATATGGACCAAATAAATCAAGAACAAAAAAAATCTATGGCAATACCGCCTTGGGTCTTGGTTGTGATCGGCATAATTGGTGTATTATTACTCATCGCTTTTCTATCTAACCCTGAAGGTTTCATGAAACAGATTAAAAACGAATCTCAATTCACCATAAAATTAACTGGTACGCCTGGTCTTAAATTCAACGGTGTTTATGCGGCGACTCTCGATAATGGTTCGACTACAACCCAAAGTGTTGAAGGCGTTCTCCCTACTCAATATTCAGTTATTGCCAAAGTTGTTAGCGTATCTTTTCAAAAAGAAACAACCAAAGGGACCCTTCGTGTGGACATTCTAAAAGAAAATACAATAATCAAATCGTCTGAAACTTCTGCCACATATGGCAATGTAATGATCGTGACCGAATGAATAATTACATCCAAAACAAACTCATCTGCGGCGACAACCTTGAGGAGCTTGCCAAACTCCCAAAGGGAAGCGTCGATCTGATCTACATCGATCCTCCTTTTTTCACACACAAACAATATGAAGTTATATGGGGCGATGAAGCTGAAACTCGCAGTTTTGAAGATCGATGGGAAGGTGGAATAGAACATTATATTGGCTGGTTGAAACCAAGAGCTCAATTAATGTGGGAGGTCTTGAAATCGACCGGTTCATTCTATTTACATTGCGATTGGCATGCTAATGCTCATTTACGCATTATGATGGATGATATTTTTGGGGAGAAAAATTTTAGAAATGAAATCATTTGGTGGTATTCTTGGGGTGGAAGAAGTAAATTTCAATGGAGCCATAAACATGATACTGTTTTGTTTTACACAAAATCCGATATTTGGACGTTTAACTATTTAGATGTTCTTGATGATCATACATTAGCAGCTGAAAGCGCAAAAACCCGCGTTAAATACAAGGGTGCATTAGTACATCACAGAGAAGGAACACAATCTGAGATCCCTAAAGATAAAGTATTACCTTCCGATACATGGTATATAGCCACAATAAATGCAATGTCCAAGGAACGGGTTGGCTATCCCACCCAAAAACCAGAAGCACTTTTAGAAAAAATAGTAAAAGCGTCTTCTAATAAGGATGATGTTGTAGCTGATTTTTTCTGTGGATGTGGTACAGCCATTGCTGTAGCCCAAAGATTGGGCCGAAAATGGATAGGCATAGATATCTCACCTACTTCAATTAAGGTAATAAAAGAACGATTTGAAATCGGAATGAGAGCAACTGGTTTTCAGGTTGCTCCGATAATAGAAGGAAAAGATTATATTATTATTGGTGCGCCTAAAACTATTAATCAACTAAAAAAATTAAAACCTTTTGAATTCCAAAACTGGGTCATTAATGAAATGGGGGCTCGGCACAGTCATAAGAAAGTGGGCGATATGGGTTTGGATGGATATTTACAGCCAAATCTTTATCATGGAGAGGCAGGCATCCAAGTCAAACAATCTGACGACATTGGACGAAATGTTATTGATAATTTTGTATCTGCCCTTCAGAGAGCAAAATATAAAAAAGGATATGTAATAGCTTTCAGTTTTGGCAAGGGCGCCCGTGAAGAAGTCGCTCGTTTAAAAAATGAAGGGAAGATAGATATCAAATTAGTAAAAGTCGAAGATCTTCTATATAAGAAAAAACCTATTGACTAAACGAGGGAATAGTTCCCTCAAAAGGAGGTCATTATGACGCAACGATGGATCATTTTGAAAACACCGGATGGGGATATCAGAATCAATACAGATAGAGTTGAAAGACTAATCGTAAACAATAAAGACCAGATTGTGGAATTCTACTTCAGCCCTGATAATAAATTGAAAATAGCTGCCGAAGGTGCAGATGCTGATTTTTGTATTACCGCTAAAGAATTCAAAGACCTAATAATCGCATTGTCTAATATCTAAAATTCAAATTCAACTCAAAGGAATAATATCCCTTGAATATTTATGGATAGAGGGTGGACTACTGCTGACCGCAGATTTTTTATACACGATATTGTCACTTAGTCAAATCTAAGGATAGAACCATGATATTAGCAGCCTCTCATCCTTCTAAAAAATATGACCGCTTATGAAATATTGATATCACTTACAACTAGTTTTAATATTTGTTGTGTTTGGTTTTTATCGCGTAGTTTTGCAACAACCGGATTCCCAATATTACGTACGCTGGGTTGTGGTGCGCTATGGGAACGCATGGGAACTTTCTTTGGCGTTCGCTGGAAACTTGTTGAATCAGCATTGCAACAAAAAGCTGAGGTTATCTTTGGCTTAATATTATTAGGACTATCTTCAATGGGTAATTTTACTTTGATGTTTATGAATAAAACATCATCTAATAATTGGATTCTATATCTTATTATTTCTTGCATTATAGTGCCAATTATTTGTGCTATCGGTAACTTCATAGTGGTTGCATATTTATATTATTATTTTTTCTTAAAAGCTGCGAAGGATTCCCTGTATTGGCAAATAGCTAGATCAAAAAATATTACTGAAGATCAGAAGATATGGTTAGGGCCTAATGGAATGGAAAATTTGAAGAAAGAAATAAAAAACTATCATCTTGATCTTTTTGAAAATCGAGCTATTCATAAATTAAAAAACTATGTTATAGTAATCAGTCAAAATAAATGAGCCGGCTTTGAAATATAAAATTATCTTCTGCGACATAATGCCGCGATACCAACAAATAATAATATAGCAAATGCACCTACAACAAGAATTCCTGTAATAGAAGGTGGTTTTGAATATGATTTTTGAGAAATCTTTGGCGTTGGCAATAAGGGTAATGGTCCGCTATTTAAAAGTGCCATAGAATATTGTTGAACCGTATCAGCATCTGGCCTTAACTCTCTATTACCGGATATCATTGCCTTAATGAGTCTGAAAAAGGCTTTTTTATGTTCCTTATTATCTATTGGTAAATCTGAAATATTAAGAATAATGCCATCTTTACATTTCCGCAATATGGGATTTTCCCCCGTCAGTAATTCAATTATTGTAATACCTAAAGAAAAAATATCCGCCTTAGAATCGAAGGATTGATTATCTAACCACGGATCAATATAGCCATCTGTACCTCCAATTGAACGTGTCAATTTTGATGTATTTGAAGGAACGTTTGCAATATTCACATCAGCCAAGATAACATCGCCGGTATTGTTAACGAGAATATTTTCTGGTTTGACATCTCTATGAAATCCTCCTGCCTGATGAAATGCACCAAGAGCACTACTTATTCTACATAATACAAAAACTGTCTCCTCATAGCTTAATTTACCAACCCTCGATCTCAAATTACCACCTGATAGATATTCCAAAACAATAAATGGTGGTTTATGATTCAAATTAGATGATATTAATTTAATGATATTGGGATGTTTAATTCTCAATAAAACCTTAAGCTCTCGCTCTAAGGCCTTTATATGTTCCGGATTATTTTCGTCCTTGGGCATTTTGATCGCAAAAAATTTTCCTGGTTTATCATTCCGACTTGCTTTAAATACTCTACAAAATCCCCCTTCAAAAGGGGGATAATATAACTGATATGTTTCTATTGCCATGCTTTTCCTCCTTAACTTATTATCATTCTACTTTCTATCTCCAAATTCATCTCACCGCCTCATGCGATCTTTTAAACAACTTCGCAATTCCCCTCAACGACATCCCTTGACCTTTCCAATATTTCACCCGTTCCTCCGAATACCGCCTTCGTTCTTCCTTTATAATCTGGCAGATTCGCATTTTCGATAATCCATACTCCTCGCCGATATCCTCATAAGATCGATTGGGATTGGCATATTTGATACAAATTTGATCATGATCCAGGGGCATCTTATCCTGATTCTTTGGAAAATAGACCACCTTGCCCGCAGCTAATTTAAATATCATGTCTTTTGTACTGTCTGACAAATCCTTAAAAACTTCTTCTGCTTTAATAAACTTACTCATGATGACAGTATAGACATAAATCATAAAAAGTCAAGGGGTAAAGTAAAATTTTTAACCAAATTTTACTTTGGCGAAATAGGGGTATAAAAGTAAAGTATGTTACCTCGCTTTACTTTTAATTGCCAAACTGGTGTACTTTTAGACCCCTTTCAGTCCACTTCCTACCAAATGACACGATCATACTCCCCACCCTCTCGCAATCCTCAACACTGGGATTGACTTTATAGCTATTTTATGTATAATATTGGTCATGGAATGCAATTCCAAGCATAATTTAAAGAACTGCACCTGCACCTACGATCCTTGCTCGCGCAAAGGACGCTGCTGCGATTGCTTGAGATATCATCTGAATATGAATGAACTCCCCGCGTGTTGTTTCCCGACCGAGGTGGAACTGACCTATGACCGGTCCTTTGACCGGTTCATAAAAACGCAGGGGCGGTAACGCCCGTAACCATATCCCCGGAAATGGAATTGATATTCGAAATGTCCCAGGATGGCCGGCGCGGAGCGAGTTTCCCGCGCAACGATGTGCCGGATAAGGTCATTCCTGATGAATTCCGTCGGCGGCGGCCGGCGGAGCTGCCACAGGTCAGCGAACCTCAGATCATGCGGCATTTTGTCAACCTGTCGAGTTTAAACCATCATGTCGACCGGGACCTGTACCCATTGGGTTCGTGTACGATGAAATACAATCCCAAGATCAACGAAGAAGCGGCCGCAATGCCCGGGTTTACGGCACTTCATCCGTTCCAGCCGGCGTCGACGATCCAGGGCGCTTTGCGGCTGATGCATGAACTGGGTGATAGTCTTAAGGCGATCGTCAATCTTGATGCCGTGACCTTGCAGCCGGCGGCCGGCGCTCATGGTGAATTCACCGCGATCAGTATGTTCAAGGCCTATTTCAATAAAAAGAGAGAAGCGCGGAAATTCATCCTGGTCCCTGATTCGGCTCACGGGACAAACCCCGCAAGCGTCAATTTCAGCGGATTCAAGCCGGTCACCCTGCCGTCTGACGGGCGTGGTCTGGTCGATATGGCCAAGTTCAACGAGCTGATGACCGCCGAAACCGCGGGTTTGATGCTCACCAATCCCAACACACTTGGTTTGTTCGAGAAAAATATCCTGCCAATAACCAAGCTTGTCCACGAGCGGGGCGGTCTTGTGTATCTGGATGGCGCGAACCTCAACGCGCTCCTCGGGATCGTCCGTCCCGGCGATGTCGGTTTTGATGCCGTGCATTTCAATCTCCATAAGACCTTTTCCACTCCCCATGGCGGCGGCGGCCCCGGGTCCGGACCGGTGGCGGTCACCAAAATCCTGGAACCGTTCCTGCCAGTCCCATTGATCAGGGAACAGAAAGGCATCTTTGGATTCGATTACGACCGTCCGGATTCGATCGGCAAGATCCACTCATTCTACGGAAATTTCCTGGTCATGGTAAAGGCTTATGTCTTCCTGAGAATGATCGGCGAGGAGGACCTGCGGAATATATCCAAAGCCGCCATTTTGAACGCGAACTATATTATCCAGTCGTTAAAAGAAGATTATCAACTGCCTTATGAGGGATATTGCATGCATGAAGGGGTTCTGTCCGGCCGCGCTTTTAAGGACCTGGGCGTTAAAACACTGGATATCGCCAAACGTCTTCTTGACTTCGGGTTCCATGCACCGACGGTCTATTTTCCGCTGATCGTCAGCGAGGCACTGATGATAGAGCCGACCGAAAGCGAGTCAAGGGAAACCATGGACCGCTTCATCGCGGCGATGATACAGATCGCCCGCGAAGCCAAGCAGGATCCTGCTGCCCTTAAATCCGCCCCTCGTATGACACCGGTGCGCAGGCTGGACGAGGTCAAGGCGGTGAAGGAGCTCACTATCCGATGGAAGAAATAAAATTCGAAGTAACCGAGGAACGCAAGAAATTTCTGATGAACAAGATCGCCCGGAAGATCATTGATTACCGGCTGGCGCCCGTGGCCATCGTTATGCTCGAATCCTCAAAGCCGCTTTCCTTCCTGGCCAATCAATTCATGATCTTTATGCAGCCTTTTTACCGCGCCTTTTTTTCTTTCCGTGAATACGAGGAGATCACGGTCATGCTGGAAGACCGGAAGAACATTGAAGCATTGATATGCGAGATCGAACGTCTCGAGGAGGAAACGAATGATCAAAAAAGAGCCGACAAGAATTCTCGCCACTGATTGCGGAAGCACGACCACGAAAGCGATCCTGATCGAAAAAAGAGGCGAGGAATACCGTCTTATCGTGCGCGGCGAGGCGCCGACGACCGTGGAGTCTCCGTTCGAGGATGTGACCAAGGGTGTTCTCAATGCGGTCCGGGAAGTCGAAGAACTGGGAAATGTCAAGATCCTCGATGGCGAAAAAGTGATAAAAGAAGTTAAAGGCAATGAAGGCGTTGATTTTTACGTGTCAACGTCATCTGCCGGCGGTGGCCTGCAGATGATGGTTGCCGGGGTGGTACTCACAATGACCGCTGAAAGCGCGGCGCGGGCTGCGCTGGGCGCGGGTGCGATCGTCATGGATGTCATCGCGTCCAATGACGGCCGGCTGCCGCATGAAAAGATCGAACGGATCAGGAATCTACGTCCCGATATGATCCTGCTCTCCGGCGGTATTGATGGCGGGACCATTTCGCATGTCGTTGAGCTTGCCGAACTGATAAAAGCCGCTGATCCCAGACCGCGCTTTGGCGCGGGATACCAGTTGCCCGTGATCTACGCGGGGAACAAGGATGCACGCGACATCATTATAAAGACATTACAGGAAAACACGGCTCTCGTGATCGTGGAAAACTTGAGACCGGTGCTGGAAAGGGAGAATTTGAACCCTGCCCGCCACAAGATCCATGACCAGTTCATGGAGCACGTCATGGCGCACGCGCCGGGGTACAAAAATCTAATGGAAATGACCGATACTCCGATCATGCCGACCCCTGGCGCCGTAGGTCTGATGGTGGAAACGGTCGCCAGGAAACAGCATATCACCGCCATCGGTGTGGATATCGGCGGCGCCACAACCGACGTTTTTTCAGTGTTCCAGAACATTTTCAACCGGACCGTCAGCGCCAACCTGGGGATGTCGTATTCTATCAGCAATGTCCTCGCCGAGACAGGCATTGAGAATATAATCCGCTGGCTGCCTTTTGAACTTGATGAACGCGACCTGCGAAACCGGATCAGGAATAAAATGATTAGACCAACGACCATACCCCATACGCAGGAAGATCTGAAGATCGAACAGGCGATCGCCCGGGAAGCTCTAAGGCTCGCTTTTGAACAGCACAAGTCAATGGCGGTTGGACTGAAGGGCGTCCAGCAGGAACGGACGATCTCTGATACGTTTGTCCAGTCCATGACCGGCGAGACATTGATCGACCTCATGGCATTGAACATCCTGATCGGCTCCGGCGGCATATTATCTCACGCGCCGCGCCGGAATCAGGCCGCGCTGATGATGATCGATGCATTTCTGCCGCAGGGTTTAACGCGGCTCGCGGTCGATTCGATATTCATGATGCCCCACCTGGGTGTGTTGTCAACCGTTCATGAGCAGTCGGCGACCGATGTGTTCGACAAGGATTGTCTGATACCGCTTGGATACTGCATCGCTCCCGTGGGTGAGGGAAAAGAAAACGCGCCCGTGGTTAAAACGCGGATCGAGATCGAGAACGGAGAAGTGATCGAGAAGAACATGAAATTTGGCGAAATATCACTGGTGCCGCTGGCGCTTGAACAGAAAGCAAAAGTCATTATGCATCCGGAAAAAGGCTTTGACGTCGGAAGCGGAAAAGGCAAGGTCGTTGATTCAACGCTGACCGGCGGAATAGTCGGGCTGATCATTGATTGCCGGGGACGACCGTTCGCGCTGCCCGACGAGAAGAAGAAAAGGATAGAATCGCTCAACCGTTGGTTTGCCGCTTTGAACATGTACCCGAACGGAAGCAAATGAAAATATATTGAGGAGGAATCATGCCCCTACCAAAAAGAAGGCATTCACACGCGCGCAAGAACAAAAGGCGTTCCCAGTTCAAGCTGTCAGCGGTGAATTATATCGAATGTCCGAAGTGCCACAGTCCTAAACTGCCGCATCGCGTATGTCCGAATTGCGGATATTACAAGGACAAGATAATCGTGGCTCCGGAAGAAAAGGAAGCAACTTGAAAATCGGTTTTGATCTGATGGGAACTGACGTGGGACCGAAAAATGAACTCGAGGCGCTTACCCTGTTGAAAGAAGAAGGTTCTTACGAGCTTGTTGTCGTTGGCAAAGGCGATTGTGAGAGTGAAGTGAAGCGCCTGGGATATGAATTCCGTCTCGCGGACGAGGTCGTCGGTATGCACGAGATCCCAACGGTAGCCGTCCGGCAGAAGCAAAATTCTTCACTGGGAATATTATTCAAGTTACTGAAACAAAAAGAGATCAACGCCCTGGTCAGCGCCGGAAATACCGGGGCCATAATGGGCTTCAGTATGCTCTCGCTGGGGACCGTTGAGACGATTTCGCGGCCCGGCCTGGCGATCACCTTTCCCACCGAATCCGGTTATTCGGCGTTGATCGACGTGGGTGCCAATATCAAACCCAAGCCCGAGGATTACCTGAATTACGGTATTATGGGTTCGATCTTCGCGTCGATCGTTTTCAATCGGGAAAACCCGAAGATCGCCATCTTGAACATCGGTACGGAGAGCGTAAAGGGCGACGAGGTGCGGCAGAGAGCATACCAGATCCTTAAAGACAGCCGCGTTAATTTCATCGGGAACATCGAAGGCAATGATATCATGAAGGGTTTTGCTGACGTTATCGTGACCGATGGTTTTACGGGAAATGTCGTGCTCAAACTGACCGAAGGCATTGTCGGCACGATCTGGAGCATGCTCAAAGAAACGGTTGATGGCGCGAGACGCGGCCGGTTCGGGCAGTTCCTGGTTAGACCCGCAGTGGAAGACCTGAAAGCCAAGTTCAGTTATGAAGAATACGGGGGCGGCATCCTTCTGGGCGTAGATGGAGTAGTGATCGTATGCCATGGCCGCTCTTCACCGATGGCGCTGAAAAATGCCATTAAGATGGCAAAGGCGTGCGGTGATTCCAATATCATCGAGGAAATAAAAAAGAGAACCATAAAATGAGACCATATCTTGCCAGTATCGGGGCGTATGTTCCGGAAAAAATATTGACCAATGCTGATTTTGAAAAGATCATCGATACGACCGACGAGTGGATCAGAACACGATCGGGTATTGTCGAGCGGCACGTCACCGACGAGAAGACAACGACCAGCGATCTAGCGGTTATCGCGGTTAAACGTGCGCTGGAGGGTGCAAAAATAACAGCGGTGGACGTGGGGGCGATCGTTGTCGGCACGGCGACACCCGATATGCCATTTCCGTCAACCGCTTGTCTTATACAGTCACGGATCGGCGCCAGGAAGATCATGTCATTTGACGTGACTGCCGGCTGCAGCGGTTTTTTGTACGCGCTGGGTGTTGGTGAGTCGCTGGTTAAAAGCGGTATTGATAATGTCCTGGTCGTCGGCGCGGAAACATTGACAAAAATAACTGATTATACCGACCGCACGTCGTGTTTTCTTTTTGGTGACGGTGCGGGCGCAGTCGTGCTCAAAAAAGGGAATGAAGAAAACCGCGGCATACTGGCTTCATATTTCGCGGCTGACGGAGCTGACTGGAGACTATTGTATCAGCCTGCGGGCGGTTCCCGGATGCCTGCTTCGCATAAAACCGTTGATGAGAAGCTCCATGTTATAAAAATGGCAGGCAATGAAGTGTTTAAATTCGCGACCAGAGCCCTGATCGACGCTTCATTGCAGACATTGAAGCTAGCCAATATCCCGCCCGAAAAAATTGATCTGCTGATTCCTCACCAGGCGAACATCAGGATCATCGAAGCAACCGCGAAGCGCCTGCAACTGGGGATGGACAAGGTTTTTATTAACATTGATAAATACGGAAACACTTCATCCGCCTCGATACCACTCGCCCTGGATGAGGCTGTAAAGAGCGGAAGAGTAAAAAGCGGGAGCCTTGTTCTGATGGTTGCATTCGGCGCCGGATTCACCTGGGCCGGCGTGCTGGTGCGCTGGTAAAGCGGGATAGAATCGCAAATACTAAATACTAAATACTAATATCTAAATCCTAAACAATATCCAAATACAAAATTCAAAATATCAAGCACCAACACATTTAATATATTATTTCCCTGATAAGACGTTTATGTTTGCAGGGTTTTTCTTTTATGGTGTAGGTATTTTTCAGCAATTCCTTTACTGCAGCAGCTTTTCCCCTGTTGTTTGAATAAATATCGATCAAAATATCAGCTTTTTTTACGCGATCACCGATCTTTTTATTGATCTTAAACCCGCAGGCCGGGTCGATTTTATCCTCTTTTTTTGATCTGCCGCCGCCCAACCTTACTAATGCAGTGCCAATGCGATGATTATCGATGGCATGCACGTAGCCATTACTCCTTGCTCTGATCATGGCGGCTTTCCGCGCCATGGGCAAGCGGGAATGATCAGCAATGACCTTCGTATCGCCACCCTGACAGCGGATAACATCCCGGAATTTATCCAGGGCGTCGCCGGATGCGATCTTGTCGAGCAACAGCCTTCTGCCGCCTTTTATCTTTGCCATCTTTAGCATTTCCTCACCCAGCACAAGGGTAAGTTCCATGAGATCGGCAGGTCCATTGCTCTTGAGTGCTTCGATAGTTTCCATGACCTCCAGGGAATTGCCTACGTATTCGCCCAGCGGATTGTTCATGTCGGTCAGGACCGCGGTCACTTTAATTCCGGCCGCTTTGCCGGTCCTGACCAAAGTCCGGGCAAGGATTTTTGCTGAACCGTACTCTTTCATGAACGCGCCCGAGCCGAATTTCACGTCCAGGACCAAGCCGTCAAGCCCCTCTGCCAGCTTCTTGGACATGATGCTCGCGCAGATGAGTGGGATCGAATCGACGGTCGCCGTGACATCCCTTAAAGCATAGATCTTTCTGTCGGCTGGAGCGATCTTTTCAGTCTGGCCGATCATGGCGACGCTTATTTTTTTCAACTGGCTGATGAATTCTCTGGCCGTCAGATCAGTGCGGAACCCGGGGATCGATCCAAGTTTGTCAAGCGTGCCGCCGGTATGCCCGAGTCCCCGGCCTGAGATCATGGGCACGCAGATGCCGCAGCAGGCAATAAGGGGCGCCAGGACGAGCGAAACCTTATCACCGACGCCGCCCGTTGAATGCTTGTCGAGTTTGGGTTTTCTAATATCCGAAAGATCAAACGTTTCACCGGACCTTATCATCGCCCGGGTCAGGCTGGCGGTCTCTCTGGGATCCAGCCCCCTGAAATATACCGCCATAAGCAGCGATGAAACCTGGTAATCCGGGATATCGCCCCGCGTGTAGCCGGCAACAAAGAATTCCATTTCCGCGTCTGTAAGCCGGCCGCCGTTCCGTTTTTTCCTGATCAGTTCGACCGGGTTAATATATATCATTGTCTTTTTTCGCCTTTAACAGTTTTCGGCATGAAGCGCATTTCCCGCACATCTTTTTACCGCCCAGGTAGCAGGAATAAACATGCGCAAGCGGCGCTTGATTCCACAAACCCAGGCGGTAGATCTCTTTTTTGGCAAGATCCGCGACATAGCTGACCACCTTGACTTTTTTCAGCGTGCTGTATGCCAGGGTCTGGTTCATTGACCGGATAAACTGGCGTGAATTATCCGGGAACTGCCGCGCTTCCTCGGCATTGAAGCCCGTGGCGATTACGTCAGCGCCGTAATAATCGGCATAACACGCAGCAATGTTGATGAACAGGCCATTGCGGTTGGGCAGCCACAAACCGGATAGATGATTGGTGATTGGTGAATGGTTAAATTTTAACAAACGGCATTTCTTGAATTCCTGAAAGAACGGGAGCTTGACGACCTTGAGTTTTATCTTCAACGCTTGGCAGATCTTTCTTGACGCCTGGATCTCCATGCGGGCCGCCCGCTGGCCATAATCAAAAGTCAGGGCAAAAAGCACTTTGGTCTTTTTTACCGCGGCCGCGGCTGAGACCGTCGAATCCAGCCCGCCGGAAAGCAGGACAATGCTTGGGGTCAAATCTTTACATTTTACATTCTTGACAGTAGTCCGCGCCGTTTTCATATTTATATCTTTGTTATCGGTTTAATTTATTGTCTCTTTTTCGCATCTATGTAAAATGTTAAGATTTGACCCCATATTCGCTATTCAAAATAAGTGACCGAATTGGCCAGTCCTTCCCAAACGGTTATGGAGTGGACAGCCTTGGTTTTCTTCTTGATATCCCGAAAAATATAAACCGCGATCCACTCGGCCGTGGCGTTGTGTTTCTTGAAAAAGGTCAGATCATTGAGGGACTTATGGTCTAACCTTTTCAGGATCGAGTCAAGCTGCGCTTTGATCTTATGGAAATCAAGAGCCATGCCAATCTTGTCCAGTTTCCCAACCCTAATCCGGGCTTCTATCCGGTAAGTGTGCCCGTGGATCCCGGCGCAGTCGCCATGATAGCCCCTAACCCTGTGCGCCGCGGAAAAAGAACCCTGAACCGACAGCTCAAACATGCTTCCTCCTAAAATCCTCCGATGTCCCCCTTTGGTAAAAGGGGGACACCGGAGGATTTGTTTCTATTAATTGTCATGAATTTCCTTAAGACTATTCTTTAGCAGTTCCCGTACGTCGCTGAAAAATAAAAGCGTTGCTTCCTCGCGGTAATCCGGGTAGGTCCATTCCAGATAATTAAAATGGGTGTCTTTATAAATAAGCGTCACTTCAGCGTAGATACCGCCCGATAGATAAATGCGGTGGGAATAGTTTTTCGTGGAAGCCAGGATAAGGCTGCTTAAGGTGATAATACCCGGGTCGATATTGACCATGCGGCCTTCGCGGTCATTGAGGGTTTTTTCCTCCAGTTCATTGGTCCATAATTTTAGCGCGGCAAGTTCATCGGGTTTTATGAGCGCGTCAAACGCCAGCCATTGCCGCGTCAGGACAGGACCCATTTCATTATTATAGTATCTTGTATGGGTGAAGGGCAGTGGCTCGCTTTTTAAACTGACCGCGCCGATATGTCCGGCGAGGTGCTCATGCAGTTCTTCGATATTGAAATCCTTAGTGTAGATAAGACCAACGACGGGGACCACGGACTGCGGCTCTTTAATCACTCCCATCGCAAACCCTGACGCAGATGCCGCAGATATGCTGGCTTATTCCCCTGATCTTGACGAATTCATCAAGCTTGTTGTAGCATTTAGTCATGTCTATGCCCTTTTCGTCTATTGCCTGAGCCGGGCACGCGGCGATGCATTTCATGCAGGAACCGCAGGAAGAATTTGCTTTTGGGTCAGCGTCAAAAGGGAGGTCGGTCAGGACCGAGGTATACCTGACTTGCGCTCCGTACTTCGGACTGATCACGAGACCGCTCCGCCCCATGTGTCCCAGCCCAGCTTCCACGGCCAGATGGCGGTGAGAGATATGCCCTTTGTGATGGATCCAGTCAACAACCTGTGACGCCGGTATGGCCAGCGCCCGGTAACCGCGGTTTTCAATGAGATTGGCGAGATGGTATGACGTCTGATCAAGCAGCCAGTTAACGGTTTTGTAGTGATGTTTGTAAATGAGGGTCGGTCTATCAGCTATGGTCTCAAGGACCGTTTTGGAAAGACGAAACCCGAAAACGACGGCGCGCGGGAGGTCTTCTTTGATCTCAAGGACCTCAAGCTTGCCGGACGGGACTGTACCGAAGCCGACCAGGCTTACGCCGCTGCGGTCCAGATATTCGCGGATTATTGCTTTGATATTCTGGATGTTACCCATGGCTCAAAGCGTTTCACCAAGGTCTTTGTCTTCATCGTCGGCCTCAGGAGCGGTCTTCTGGTCGGGCGCGGTTTGTTGTGTGTCTTCGGGTGTTTCTCCATCATCGACCGTCAGGTCGGTGTGGATGACGGGTCCGGTCTTTTCGGCGTTAATATAAGGACCGGCTTCAGGCGAGGCCGGTCCGATGTTTTCTCCGAATTCTTCTTCCTTAGGCAGGTCTGCGATGCTGTTTATGCCGAAGTATCTCAGGAATTCGTTGGTTGTGGCGTACTTGATCGGCCGGCCCGGCGCTTGCACCCGTCCGCTGGTCTTGATCAAGCCTTTCTGGAGCAGGCTTTCCAGGATCCAGCTGGAGTCAACACCGCGGGTTTTCTCGACTTCAGCGCGGGTAATGGGCTGGTGATAGGCCACGATCGCCAGTGTTTCCAATGCCGCCCTGGATAATTTTTCCTTTCGTTTGTGCAGCTCAGCCACCCACTGAGCGTATTGCGGGAGCGTGTAGATCTGGTAGCCGCCGGCGACTTCCTTGATCTCGAAGGCACGGTCCGACGCCTGGTATTCCCTGTTCAATTCATCGATGTATTTCTGGATGTCTTCCTTGGAAATATTGAGGATCTCGATGATCCGGTCAATGCCTAAAGGCGTATCCGTGGAGATCAATAATGCTTCAATTATATTCTTCATAGAGCGATTTCATCCTTCCCGTAATTCTATCCCAATTAAACTTGTCGTCAATGATCTTTTTTGCGGCCCGGCCCATCTGCTGGCAAAGCGACGGGTTAAGCGCGAGTTTTTTGATCGCCTGTGCCAGCGCCGTGACCTCCGCAGGCGGGACCAGGAATCCGTTGACGCCGTCTTCGACCACGTCCGTAATACCGCCGACATTTGAGGCAATGACAGGTTTGGCATAGGACATCGCCTCGATCATGACGACACCCAGCCCCTCGGTATCGCCGTGCTTATCATAAACCGCCGGGAGAACAAAAAAACTGCAGGTGCGATAGCAGTCGCCGATCTCTCTGTCCGAGATCCAGCCGGTGAACTGGATGCGGTGTGACGGGTCAAGACCGCGCGCAAGCTTTTCCCAGGAGCTACGTTCCGGGCCGTCGCCGACAATGAGCAGCTTATGGGGGATCTCGTTTTTTATCGACGCGAACGCTTTGATCAGGTAGTCCGCTCCCTTGCGCTCTACCGACCGGCCCGCGAACATAATGGCCTTGTCGTCAGTGATCGCCCCGGTTTTTGAGCGCGTGGAAACGCTGAAGGGAATGACCGGGATATTATAACGGACAATATTCTTAAGCTCGGCTGCGGTATGATTGGAGATCGCCGTTACCACATGGCAGCGGTTTATGAGCGCTGAAAAAAAGGGAACAAGCGGTGCGAATTTCTTTTTAAGCCAGCGGATCTCAAGACCGTAGAACGTCGCGAAAAGCTTGACGCGTCCGAAATATCTGGCGATCAGGCCGAATAAAATATGGGGGAAAGGCCAGTGGACGTGCGCGATGTCGAACCGGCGCGCCCGGGTCAGCTTGAGGATGGCGAGCGACCCGAAGATAATATAAAAAAAGCTGAGCACGAGGTTCAACGGTCCCCGGCCGAGCCGGTCGACCGCGTTCTCCTCGTGAGTCAGGCGTTCATATTTTTTAAAAAAATACCGGAAGCGGTAAACCGGCACTCCATCGATGACCTGATCTTTCAGTCCCTTGTAAGAAGATGTGAAGACGCTGACATTGACGTCCTGGGATCGCAGGCGCTGGATAAATTCGACCATCCAGGGCGTTATGACATCATCCGGATACCTTTTGTACGCAGTCGTGACAAAAAGTACCCTCATGTGATTACGAATGAAACGAATGATAACAAATGATACGAATGGCTATATTCGGGCAATTCGCCATCATTCGTCATATTCCTAAATTCTGTTATTTGTGCATCTTCCATTTGATTATATTCCATATCGCCTGAAGGCCGTCCTTGGGTCCGATCTTTTTTCCCTTTCTACGGCCCTGGTATGATATCGGCAGTTCTGTGATCCGGACCCTTTTTTTCAATAGCTTGCAGGTGATCTCGGGTTCGATCTCGAACCGCGATGAGACCAGGTTTAATTCGAGCATCAGCTTGCGGTCGATAACCTTATAACAGGTCTCCATGTCGGTCAGTCGTCCATTGAACATGATGTTCGTCAGCAAGGTCAATAACTTGTTGGCGAGAAAACTTGATCTTAGAAAACTGCCCTGGCCGAGCATGCGCGACCCGTAGACAACCTTTGTTTCATCGCTATCTATCGGCCTGACCAGCCGCGGAAATTCACGGGGTGAATACTCAAGATCGGCATCCTGAATGATGACGATCTTGCCGCTGGCCTGCGCCAGGCCGGTGCGGATGGCTGCGCCCTTGCCCTGATTTTTTTCATGTAAAAATACTCTACAGTCCTTGATCTTTTCTAAAATCTCGCGCGTGCCGTCGGTTGAACAGTCATCGACCAGAACGATCTCCTTGTCGATAGCCACATTCTTGACCGCCGCAACGATGTTGGTGATATTCTCACGTTCATTAAAGACGGGAATGATAACAGAAAGCAAGGATGTATGGCCGGAGTGGTGTTGATTGCGGTTTACTTCTCCCACCCCGTATTATAGCAAAAGTGACTCAAAAGTCAACGACTCCGCACCTTCTTCAATGGAACACCCCTCCATTCAGCCTGCCAGCACCGTAATATGAGGGGAATCCAACTGGGTGTTTAGGCACTTTCGGTCAAGAAGGTGCGGGGTTGACTCTCCTTTAATTATTTGTATAATAAAACACGGCGCCATCGTCTAGTTGGTTAGGACATCGCCCTCTCAAGGCGAAGATCACGGGTTCGAATCCCGTTGGCGCTATACTCCCACATTTATACTAAATGTGGGGAAAATTCTGAATCCTAATATCTAAATCCTAAACATTACGGATTACAGCAAAAACAAGACAATATGGTTGGAGTTTGGAAAATTGGAATTTTGAATTTAGATATTGTTTAGTATTTAGTATTTCGGATTTAGTGTTTTATTGTCATTTGCCCAAATAGCATTGTCTGTCTTCCTCGTACAGGTCACCGGTGAGCGCGTGAGAAAGCGCCCGGCAGCCGATGCATCCAGATACGGCGCACGATCCGCATTTGCCTTTCAGGCTCTTGTCGAAACTTTCCCGCAGGAGTTTCAGTCTGATCAGGATGTCGCCGAAATCATCCGACAGAATATTCCCGATCTTGACCGGCGTACGGCGGCATGGGTATACGTCCGCGTTTGGCATCAGCGCCATGGATTCGTCGCCCAGGTTGCAGAAAGCGCCGTGGACATCCTTATTTTTATTCAGGTCAATGTAGAACGCCCGGTACATGATAAGATCATTGGGATGCGCATCCAAACCGGCAAAAGTTATGACCGCATTGATGACGTCATGCCATTCTTCCTTTTTCAGAAAATGCTCTTTCATGGCTTCGCCCTGTCCCTGGGGTACGAAACGCTCGAGGATAACCGCGTCGGCGCCAACTTTTTCTGAAAAATCGAGCATCGCCGGCGTGCTCCTGTAATTGTAACTCCCCAACGTGAACATCAGTACTTTTTGCTTCGTTGAAAGCTTTTTGAGCAGCTCGAAGTTGAACATGATCTTTTTGAAGCTGCCCTTTCCCCGGATCTTGTCATTCAATTCCGAATCAGAGCATTCCAGGGAGATCTTTACCTGCCTGAGTTTGGTGCAGGTCTCCAGCCTTTTGATCTTTTTCTCATTCAGGGGGATCGCGTTGGTAATAATGTTGTATTCTTTGAAATTGACGGTATCGTCAAGCTGATCGAAGATGTCGAAAATGTCGGGACGCAGGAGCGGTTCACCGCCGGTTACATTGACCGAGATCGCCTGGTCTGTCAGATGCCCGGAGATGACCTTGATAATGTGCTTGTTTATGTCGGTGCTCAGGTCATCATCATCCGTGAAATCGCTTTGATAGCAATGGCGGCAGCGCAGGTTGCAGAGGTTGGTAATATGCCACTGGAATCCAAATTCCTTCATGCGCCGTTTTCAGGAGCTAACCGCGCACGCAGAAAAATATTTTATCGAACAATCGGTCTCAGGCGCTCAGCGCACCATGATGAGTTTTCTGCTAATCAGCGTTTTTTCGTATTCCACCTGCAGGAAATAAATGCCGGCGCTCAGCTGCCGGTGTTGCGCATCGTCGCCCTGCCACACAACACGGTGCACGCCGGGTGCCGCGATCCCGTCATACAGGTTGGTGACCAGCCTGCCTAGCGCATCATAGATGTTCATTTTGACCGCACCTGACCGCGGCGCATTGAACGCGATCCTGATGCTGCGGGCAAAGGGGTTGGGCGCGGGCGTGAATAGAGCGAACCGCTCGTTTGACGTACCGGAGTTATCGGCGATGCCGGTCGGCAGCGTGGTCATCACTCTCATCATGAAATCATACGAAGTCCACGTATGCCAGCCAGGGTTGGAACTTTCGGTCCAGTACCAGTACGACATACTGTCGCGGGGCAGGGTGTTGTCCATGCCGACGTATGGCGATGCCGGTGAACCGGAGAGCCAGTGGAGCACGAACCAGAACGGATTGTTGTTGGTCATGCTGATCACGGGGTTGTAGTTATTTACCGCCCATCCGGCCCCTGACGGCGTGACCGTATCAGGTCCACTGATAATATATGACGCGCCCAGCCCGGGTAGTCCCGAGGAATCAGCATTCAGCGACGCGATGATGGGAGCGTTCGTGTTCGTGTAGAAACGCGCCCAGGTGATATCGTACGGAGCCGCAAGGCAGGGGATCATCTTGTTCGCAAATTTGTTATCATAGTAGTTGCCCGATACATAACCGTAAATATTGAGCAAGCCGTCATCGTACATGATCTCGGTGGTCACGGTCGTGTTCGTGTTCATGGAGTCGTTGGCGCGATTATAATCATCGGTCACATCGGTATAAAAATATGAAGTGTAGACCTGGGTATCGTTCGGCGTCCAGGCGGGTGTGAGCCAGAGCGTTGCTGACTGCAAGGGAGTCAGGTACGACTGCCCGGTTCCCGTATAGACGATCGCGTTGGATTCGTCATAGATGTCGCATTTCACCGTGATGTTTTCCGAATAGCTGCCGTTGTTCACGATGGTGACCAAGGGAGAGCGCGAATAATTCAATGTTAGCTCGGCGAACGGATAACTGATCATCGTGACCGCGCCGTCATGGAAACAGATGCTGTTGTTTCTTAGAGTATCATTAGCGTGGAAAGCGTCCCCGACTAGCGTAGTGTAAACGACTGTTGAATACCGTCCATACGCCGGTACTGTCCAGTTGGGCGAGAAAGAGACCGCCTGCTCGACCCCCGATGCCAGGTTGCTTACCGCTGTGGTATCGGTATAGAGCATGACGTTGAACGAATCATAGATCGCGCAGACGGTGTTGAAACTTGCCGAGGCCAAACCGTAGTTCTTGACCGTTGCCTGCGGCGCGATCGACTGCCCTACTTGCACAAAACTGCCCGGAGCGGCAATGCTTACCACGCCGACGTCGTTGGTGAGCGGATCAATGATCCGGATCGCATAGACTTCGCCGCCGTTGCCCATTTCGCGGGCGTGCACCGCCTTGCCGCCGGCCGTTACGAACGAGCCGTCTTTGGATATATCAACGCAGCCGATCGAACCCGGCTCATCGATATCATCCAACAGTTGAAAAATGGGCGTTGAAGAGCTCTTGTTGAAAACCGTGACCACGTCGCCGTAGGTGCCGCCATACCTTCCCCATGACCCAGCCACACCGCGCTGGCCATTGCATGAAAGAGCGCAATCATCGACATAGTCCCCGTATTGCGTGTATTCCCATAAGGGGGTCGCGGAGGAAGAATCATACATCAGAACTTTGCCCCAGTAGGGTGAATTATAGTTAAAAGTGCCGACCATGATCGTCGAGCCGCTGTCAGAGATGGCGAGGGCAGTGACCCAGGGATGTCCGGTCAGGTTCTGCCACATCTGGGTATATGCACTACCGGTCCAGCGATAAAGGTACGCCCGGCCGTTGAAATCGCCGGTGACCAGATACTTGCCGTTGACAGAGGAAATTTTGGCCGGCGTCTGTCCATAGTTGGCGATCGAATCGCGGCGGGTCCCGTTGATGTTAAAAACATAGATCGCATAATAGGTTGAAACACAGAATAGCGACCCGTCGTCAGTGATATCTAGGCCATAGATACCCGAATTCGGATTGAAGGCGATGGTTCGGATCGTGTCCCCGGCCTGACTGAGTATGAAGAGCTTGCCGATACCGGCGCTGCTGGCGACCACGCCGTAGATTGCGCCATTATCGCTGACCGCCACGGTCGTGCCCTGCGCGCCGGTGGCGGTCTTATATCCGCCCGGTAAAAAATACTGCCATTTAGGCGCCGGGCTGCTGCTTGAAAAACTGTTGAGCGGTTCGCTCGCCCCGCCCGCCGTGATGTCCTCGGCTGACGCTGACATGTCGACCGGCAGGTACCATTCGGTTAGAGGCATGGGACAGGTCCAGGATGGGGTGCTGCTGCCAAGCGTCCGGTACAGGCTGGTTCGCTTAGCATTCAGCCACCAGCCGGCCTGGATGAACATGCCGTTGCCCGCGATCGCTATATGTTCAGCGATCGCGTACTGGTGATTGCGGTCCACCCACAGCACTTCAGCCCGCGACTGGTCATAAACCTTCGTTTCAACGGTTCGGTCGGTACCTTTGACCGACGGTGTAATGCACCTGGTCATGCCGTCTTGGGTTTCTATGTTAATCCCTGTTAGATTGTCTTCTTTAAGCGTAGCGGCACTCAGCATAATGCCGGCCATGAGCAAAACCAATAATTTTTTCATAATTCCTCCTTGCCATGTATAGTATACTTAAGACTCACATTCTGTCAAGATGAGCGTTGACATCGCCGCGATTAGGTCTATAATCCGCTGTGACGGCGAAAAGCATCGGTCACCGGCCCGTTGTCTGTGTCAGCAAATGCCTTGGCTTTGCGCCCTGCCGCTACAACGGTTCGATCGTCCGTGACGGATTCGTAAGGAAACTAAAAAAACGGGTGAAGTTCATCACGTGCTGTCCTGAAGTCGAGATCAGCCTCGGCGTGCCCCGCGATCCGATCCGGATCGTTTCGGTCAAGGGCGGATACCGCCTGGTCCAACCGGCAACAGGTCTTGACGTTACGAAAAGAATGGAAAAAAAATGCCGGGAGATCCTTGGCGCACTGCCGGTCGTTGATGGATTCATCCTCAAATCAAGGTCGCCTTCCTGTGGCCTGAGGGATGTTAAAATCTATGCCACTCCTGACAGCGCAGTGCCGGCGGGAAAAGGCACGGGCTTTTTCGCCCGCGCGGTTGTGAAAAGGTTTCCGGAACTGCCGATCGAAGACGAAAACCGGTTGAAAATTTACCGATGCCGGGAACGTTTTCTAACCAAACTCTTTGGTGCTAAAGAAAGATAAACTTATTATGTGCTAGAAATCGAGTTGCGTTTGCTGCGGATCCGATGTCGGCGGGACCTGGTGAAGAAAAGTCTGGAATTCGATGGTCCGGTTGTCCGGGTCCTTGGCAAAAAAGTGGTAGATCTTGTACTTTTCATTGACGGTTGGCTCGGCTTGCGCCACCAGCCGTAGTTTTTTATATATATCGTACACCTGGTCGGTATTTTTGTAGAAGAAAGCGATAATGCCGCCGGTCTCGGTTTCCTGGCGGCTGCAGAAACCAATGAGCATGTTCCCGTGTTTGAGAATGATGCAGTCGGCCTGCTCCAGCCATATCTCCATCCCGATCTTGGAAATATAGAATTCCTTGATCCGATCGATATCTTTTGTTTTATAAAAAACAATACCGCTCATATTCAAGCTTATCTAAAAAAATTATTATGTCAATGATGGCGCTGACGTTTGCGTCCCGCTCAATCATTATAGAATTATATGAAGGAACGGGGAGTCAAGGATTACTGTTTTTATAATCATTGGTCTTTCAAGGCCGCGATGCGGTTAATAATGATCTTCTGACCGGGGTACTGGTGCAAAAGCGCATTGTATTCGCGCAGTTGCGCCTCCGTGGTAGAGTCCTTCAGCATATCGGTCAAGGCGGTGAATTTCTGGAACGCTTCGGCATTGGTCTTCAGATCGATCTTCTTTTTGTTGCGGTTGAACCATTTCTGCCATTGGTTCTGGTCGTAGCGCACGCTGTCAGGGAGATCGTGGTTCGTGTAAGCCATGATATAATTCGGCACGTTGCGGTCATAATTGTAAAAAGCGTCGATCGAGGGGAAAGACATCGTTTTGATCAGCATTTGGATGCCCTCTACCTGATACAGGTCGGCGAGCGCCTTGCCCACGGCGCGCTGGAGATAAACGTCGGACGACTTGCCCGCGGTCCGCAGCGCTTTCAGCGCCAGCGGGTCTTTCAGGTAGCCGAGTCCATCGGCCGCCGCGGTCCGCACGGCCGGGCGGGCATCGGTTTTGACCACTTTTTCGATCAGTCCGCGCGGATCCATGTTATCCCGGACGCGGCTCAAGTAGCGCACCGCGATGCGCCGCACGTCTTCGCTTGGATCATCCAGCACCAATCGGCGGACCAGAGGCAGAACTCGCGTGGACTTTAATTCCAGTAAAGAGCGCAGGGCAAAACGGCGGACACCGGGCATGGTATCAGTTGCCAGAACATTCGTGAGCAGGCTTTCCGCCGAGGCATCTCCCCATAACCCGAGATCATCAGCGATCATCAGCCGCACTTCGGCGTCTTGGGCATGAACCAGTGGAACAATGACCTGCAGGCGCGGTCCGGTCAGCGTGCCGTTGGTGAAGAAATAATGAATGCATTCCATGACGTCGCGGTTAACCTGCTGGTGATTAGAATTCTGGATAAGCCTGGACTAAAAAGGGAATGATATCAGGACCCTTGTTGACGATCTTTCCCACCGCCTCAAAACGGACGAACAAATGCGGATCGGTCAGTTCCTCGAACAGAACGCGGTAGCGTGAAGAGCGGCACGCCGCGGGCATTTCGAATGCGCGGTAAGAAGGCAAGGGATTGCTGACCGGCCCGATCACGTCGCCCTTTGGCCATTCCATATCGATATGGATGCCATGGCCGAAACTGTGCCGCTCGCTGTTGTTCATGCGGTTGCGGACCTGGTAAGAGTCAGCACCGGCCAGGTCAAGGCACATCGCGTAAGGCCACAGATAAGGCTCGGATTCAGGCCATACCCCGCCAAAACTGTCCCAGTTGTTAAAAGTGATCTTCCCCTTGGGTTCGCCGCAGATGTAGGTGTCATCACCCCGGTAATCGATAAAGAGCGAATAGGAAAATGGTTTTACGCCTGTGCCGTATGAAGATGTTTTCGAAATATAGGTATCATTGCCCTGGTAATCGATCAGGAACCCCGGTGTCCGGTCGCCGCCCGAACCGCCGCATCTGAACTCACCCTCGTATTTATCGTTCCCCTGGCGGTCGATGAGGATCGCATTGGTGACGTGGATGCCGCTACCCTGACCGCTTTGCGCATAATAGGTATCGTCGCCGCCGCCGTCGTGCAGAACACCCAGGGACATTATGTAGCTTCCGCCCTGTACGCACCAGCCTTTGGATGAATAGGAGTCATTCCCGCCGGCGTCGGTGAGCATGCCGATGCCGCCGTAGGCGGTCAGTTTTTTCCGCCACGGGTAATGCCGGAAAGAAAGCGCCCCGCCCTGGCCATAGCCGGGCATCTGTCCCAGGGCATTTTTGTCCCCGGCCCAATTCAAACAGTACGTGTCATTTCCGGCAAGGTCCGAGAGAACGCCCATGCCCAGCGTCGTGGCGCCGCCCTGACC
>DASVHD010000043.1 GCA_036382775.1 bacterium
TATCGCCGAGAGTGGCCAGCGAACGCAGATTTTAGACCAGGTATATCTAGGATCTAACCTGGTCAGGTTGTGTTTAACCCTGCATATCACATTAGCAGACGACGCCCGCGTACAAATCAGCATTTATGATGCGGCAGGCCGGTGCGTAGGAAAGCAGGCGATTGGATATCTAAACCAAGGCCCTCACATAGTGAATATGAACGCTAACGATTTTGTGTCTGGCGTTTATGTGATCAAAACTTCGGTCAATGACCGGTATTACTATAATAAATGCGTGGTCCTAAAGTAGCGTTTTCCTGATTGACAGGACTTTTTGCCTGTATATAATTTAATGCAAGGAGGTTTGAATGCCCGGCCATGTAGTTTTTGAGTATGACCCAGTTAAGAATATCGTGTTCACTGTGGATCACTGCGATGTTAAGACCGAAGCCGATGTGGATGAATTCTTTGAAGAACACCGGAAATATTTTGAGCAAATAGGTAAAAAATTCTACATGATCAGCAATATCGATGACCTGCGCGTGCATGCGGCAGTCGCAGCATATTACGGCAAGACCGCCAAGACCGCGGTCGGTCATTATCTCCTGGGCTTTGCCCGCTGGGGAAGCAATGATGTGTCGCGGATGACGGTCCGGACCAGCTCGCTAAAAGCTGATCTTGATTCGAATATCTTCAACACTCGCGAAGAAGCAATCGCTTATATCGAAAACCTTAAGAAAAACCATTAATTTCCATACCAGTTTTCCCAGTCATTGACTTTACTCTTTTTTTTCCTAAAATATAGGCATGAAAATAATTGACCTCCGCAGCGATACGGTCACACTGCCAACAAAGGAAATGTACGAAGCCATAGCTTCGGCTAAGCTGGGCGACGACGTGTTCGAGGATGACCCTACGACGATCGAGTTCGAGGAGATCGCCGCGCGCAGGATCGGCACCGAAGCGGCCATGCTCGTTGCCAGCGGAACCATGGCAAACCTCGTGTCGACACTCACCCATTGCGGTCGCGGCACCGAGGCGATACTTGGCGATATGTCGCATATATTCTTGAACGAAGCCGGCGGTATGGCGGCGCTCGGCGGCATTAACCCGCACGTTATTCCCAATCAGCCTGACGGTACTTTGAAACTGGAAGACATCGAAAGCGCGGTCCGCGGGGACAACGTGCATTATCCGCGTACGCGGCTGGTCTGCCTGGAAAACACGCACAACCGCTGCGACGGCGCGGTCCTGACACCGGAATACATAACATCGGTGTCTGACATCTGCCGGCGCCATGGCCTGCGCCTGCACCTTGACGGCGCCCGCATTTTCAACGCGGCAGTGGCGTTGAAAAAAAACGTGAATGAATTTACCCGGCATGTGGATTCGGTCTCTTTCTGTCTTTCCAAGGGCTTGTCATGCCCGATCGGCTCAGCCGTCTGCGGCACAAAAGAATACATCAAGGAAGCGCGCCGCACGCGTAAAATAGTAGGCGGTGGTATGCGGCAGACCGGTATCCTGGCAGCCTGCGGCATCGTGGCTCTGAATAAAATGGTCGGCCGCCTGGCCGATGACCACGCCAATGCCCAGCGTCTTGCTCAGGGCATCGCGCAGATAGTCGGCCTATCGATCGACCCGTCCACGGTGCATACAAATATACTTTATTTTGACATAAAGACCGACCGGTTCAAACCAGCCGATCTGGTTTCTGAAATGCAGGAGCAGGGCGTCAAATTCCTGCTCACCGGTCCGCGACGGTATCGGATGGTAACGCATTACGGCATCGAAGCCGGGGACATTGACCTGGCGCTGAAAACCCTGCGCTCGGTCATGGAACAAAAACCTTAAAACTGACCCGGCACACTTTTAAATCAATAGCTCTTCATCTACGATTTCCTTAAGCATCACTTGGTCAATTGACCAAATAACGAAATGCAATGCCGTTCATATTTGAAATAGTAAAATATATTGACAGAGCAGTATTTTGCGTATATAATCCTCCAGGTGCGGATCTAAGGGAAGTGCCGTGCAAATCGGCCGCAGTCGCCGCTACTGTGATGCCGCTGGCGTTAGAAAAAAAATATAACTGTATATAAATGCCAGCTAATTTTTTCATGTCCTGACCACCTATTATAAGCCACTAGTGCTGATGTGAGCACCGGGAAGGCTGGTCATGACCGGACAAGCCAGGAGACCTATCCGCCCTTAACAATAACAGAAATCCCTTCAGACGAAAGGAGGAAACATGTTCAAGGCATTCTTTTTTCTGTTACCGGTCATACTATCATCACAGGGATCGTACCTGACCCTGGACACTGTCCTGGTCACAGCTCCGCGCTATCCGGCAAAACTAAGTGACATCGCGCTGGCGACCGTACTCATTGATGAGGATGAGATACGGCATACCGCGGCATCGAGCGTGGCCGACTTATTGTCCTTGTCGAATGATCCGGGCATTGACGTAAGAGATTACGGCGCGGGCGAAGTCTCGACGATCACGATCCGCGGTATCCCTTCGTCCGGCGTCCTGGTCCTGGTCGACGGCCTGCCTTTGAACTCGGCGCTCACCGGGATCGCGGACCTGAGCGTGATCGACATCAATGCGGTAAAGCGGGTAGAGATCATGAAAGGACCCGCGTCCAGCCTCTATGGCGCCAATGGCATGGGTGGACTGGTCAACGTGATAACTGACCAGCGTTTTGACTCCTTACAGGCAAGCGCGAAGATCGCGAACCGGACCACTGACCTTGACTCGCCGTTTGAAAGCACAGATTATTCGCTGTGCTTCCAGATGCCGGCGGGAAACTTCCGTTTTTCTCTTGACGGCGCGAAGACCGGCGGTCAGGGAACGCGTACGAACAGCGATTTTTCATCAGCCTTTGTCAGAAGTCTCATTGCCTATGATTATAAAAAATTCAACATCGCGGCGCATGCTGCCGTCACAGGCCGGGATTACGGAATTCCCGGTCCGGTTCCCCTGGTTGACAGCATTCATTATGCTCCAGTTTTCGGTGACAGCACTACCACGTCGAAATTCGACCGTCAAAGCGACCGCATGGGCTACGGTTCGCTGGAGCTTTCTTATAACATCATCCCCGGTCTGGCGCTCAACGCAAGCGGATACTCAAACTTGATGGTCCAAAAATACCATACAAAATACTTTTTCATACAGGAAGTCATTGAGGATTATACTTATGACCTTACCACGCTGGGGTTGAATTTGTCAGGTGAATATTCCCGGCAGGATCTTCACATGGTCATTGGTTTTGACCTGCGCCAGGATAGTCTTAAAGCCCGTAAAGCATCGGCCCAGACCGGTGATACGACGTGGCACGCGTCGGCGCTCAACTACGGCGTCTGGTTATCCGGCTTTGTTCCTGTTTTCAAAATGTTTTCGATCAGTCCCAGCTTCCGGTATGATGATAATTCAAAATATGGCGGGTTTATCTCCCCGCAGATCGGGCTGATCGCGCGTCCGGCATCAAGACTCAGACTGACTTTGTCAGCAGGCAGGGCATTTCGCGCGCCCGGATTCAACGACCTTTACTGGCCGGTCAATGGCAACCCGGACCTTAAACCAGAATCCGGGAACGCATACGAATTTGGATGCGAGTACACGCCTTTAACCACGACTTCTGCTGATCTGTCTTTGTACATGCGGGACATCAAGGATAGGATAACCTGGATGCCGGGGCAAGACGGCCTGTGGAAACCACAGAACCTGAATGTCCTGTCGATAAAAGGATGCGACGCGCAGGTCCGGCACCAAATAAATGAACGTATAAGCGTTGCCGGCTCCATGACCTTCATCAAATCGACGCAGAATAATCGCGAACTGGTGTATTCCTATTATGACTGGATGGCCGATACGACTCACAACGAATTTCGCGACATTGAACGAGATGCGGCATTCACACCGCAGATTGAATTTTCCTTGAAACTTACGATTTTGACTCCCGGGGATATATTGCTGACCTTAATCGATTCATATACTTCAGACCGACTGAACTACTATGAGAACTGGACTGCATACCCGGAAATTTCCATGGATACGAAATCCTTAAAGCGCTACAATGTCGCCACGGTCATAGCGAGCAGAAAGTTATGGCAGAAACTGGATGCTACTTTAAGCGTGCGGAATATCTTTGACGCTAAATACGCAACCCAGTTCGGTAATTCTACGACCGATCTGGACTATCCCATGCCCGGTCGCACATATTGCTTCCAGTTAAGCTGGTATTAGAAGCCATAAAATTTGTCATTCCGTGCCTGACACGGAATCCAGTCACTGCCTGCGTCGTCAAACCGCTTCCCCGCCTTCCCTCCCCCTTGATGGCAGCATTATACCATCTTCTTTTTCCTCCCCCCTTGTGGGGGAGGGCAAGGGTGGGGGGATAATAACTGGTGTCCCCGCAGGGAGAGAGGATAAAGGTGGGGGTGATTGTCAGAATTTCATACGATCCCGTACTTAAATAAATACGGGAGAAGCAATCTCACAAATATACTCTTCGTCATGTGAGCTCATTCAGGTTTTGTTCCTTTTGCAATATAGAACGACCCGGCAAGACAACGGAAATATTCACGATTCTTGACTTGCCTTTTCATTACTGCAAGTTGATTGTTATATATCCTCACTATGCGATTGAATTTTCTTATTTTGCCTCCACCAGCAAGATATAACTTTTTTTCTTCCTCTATCCAAGATTTACGGCTTTTCTTTTTGCCAACCACTTGATTCCTTAACATCTTAAACTGGCTTTGTTGCGCCTGGCTATCATATGGTGACTCTAGAATGTAAACCATATCATTCTGCCTTGCATCAAGATGTTTAAATCCCGTTTTTTTCATCAGATGGAGTATCTTCATCCCCAGTGTATAATCACCCATCCCCTGTTTAATACGCGCCCTATTCGACCTCAGTTTAAATTCATACAGTAGGCATATATCATCTATGCTAAGTACAGGCAATGAATTATAACCGCGCCAGGAATCATTGTCTGGTTCCATGCAAACAACATTACCGCCCGGTTTCACTACCCGGAAGAATTCACCGAGTACATTTGCTGGATTTTTAAGATGAATAAGAAGTGTTTGACACATGACACAATCAACACTATTGCTCATAAGCGGTAATTTATATGAATCACCAGTAATAACAAATGGCTTTCTCTTCGCCCAGATCTTTGCAGTCTTTTTCGTTTCCAGCAGTAATTTTGGATTGATATCAACACCGATATACCTTCCACTTTTTTTAAAGAAAGGCCAAAAAGTATATCCCAAATAACCAAGCCCACAGCCCACATCAAGAACACACATGCCATGTCGTAAATCTATCCACTTTGCGATTTTTTCTATCGTATCCTCCCGCCACAGGTATCTGCGGGTATCGATCAGCGATTGCCTGCGTTGTTTGCTTGACCAGTCAATTTTTTTATTTTTGTTTTTCATATTATATTTCCTTAGGGCACCAGATTGCCATTTAAACAAACCTCACTAGCTCATTATAAAATCATTTCAACCGATGTCAATACACGCTTCGCTCAGTTGATTTCTGGTCGGTGCTTGACAGATCTAAATAGTTGTCGTATAATATGGCGTAACAAGCAGTGCATGATTGGTCTTTGAATCTTTTATCGGGCATCGATGCCCATAACCGTTTAACAATACGTGAATTGGGGTGACCAGATAGCCGCATCATGCTCGAAAGAGCATGGTGAGGAAAGTCCGGGCTTCAAAGGGCAGGATGCTTCCTAACGGGAAGGCGCGAGCGATCGTGCGGAAAGTGCCACAGAAAATATACCGCTGTCCTATATGGGATCAGCAAGGGTGAAATGGCGAGGTAAGAGCTCACCGCCCTGGTGGCAACACCAGGGGCATGGCAAACCCCATCCGAAGCAAAACCAAGCAGTCCCGTACGAAGCTGCCCGTTTCGCCCGCCGCAAGGCTGGCACGGGACAGGTAGGTCGCAAAGATTCCGGCGGCGACGCCGGAACAAGAGAAATGGCTATCCTCGACAGAACCCGGCTTACCGGTCACCCCAAATTCTCTGAAAACAAAATCCTAAACAATATCAAATTTCAAATACCAATCATCCCTCACCCCTACCCTCTCCCTTTCTAAGGGAGAGGAATAAGGTGAGGGTTTTGTATTTAAGGTTATTATCAAAGGTGGGGGTGTATATCATTGACAGAACAATGTATTTTATGTATTCTTTTTCACGATCCCATGACCGAATGGATTAAAAAAAACAAAACCGCTGATGCCAGCGAACTCGAGGTCAGGGGTAAGACGATACCAAAAGTAATAGTCCAGATATTGAAAACCCGGGGTTACGACACCACGGAAAAGATCGAAAAATTCTTCGCGCCTACCCTGGATGACCTGCACGATCCATTTTTGCTGCCGGACATTGACAAGGCGGTTAAACGCATTATCCAAGCCTGCAAGAACAAAGAAAAGGTCTTATTGCACGGCGACTACGACACCGATGGGATAACCGCGGTCGCGCTCCTCAGCCTCCATCTGCAAAACCTGGGTGCCAGGACAGAGACCTTTCTCCCCAATCGTTTTGCAGAAGGGTATGGCGTGTCCATGCAGGGCATTGATCATGCCGTGCAAAAAGACTGTTCGCTTGTGATCACGGCCGACTGCGGCATCACGGCAAACGCCGAGGTGACGTACGCAGCGCAGAAAAAGATCGATACGATCATCTGCGATCATCATGAACCAGGACCTGAACTACCCCAGGCGATTGCTGTTGTGAACCCCAAACTTATCCAAAGCGCTTATCCATTCAAGGAACTTGCCGGCGTCGGTGTCGCGTTCAAGGTTGTCCAGGCCGTTTACAAACGCCTTGAACTGCCGGTCGAAGACCTTTTCCAGGACCTTGACCTGGTCGCCCTCGGCACCGTTGCCGATGTGGCACCCCTCATAAATGAGAACCGCGTGCTGGTGAAGACCGGATTGAAAAAGATAAGAGACAGCGCAAAAGAAGGCTTCAGGGCGCTGCTGGCCGAGGCCAAGATCGACCACGGGGTCACATCTTATCATCTTGGGTTCATAATCGGTCCCCGTCTGAACGCCTGCGGACGCTTGCGCGACGCCCAGGAAGCGCTCGAGCTTTTGCTCACCCGGGATCGCAGCCGGGCGCAGGAACTTGCCCAGAACCTGACGCGTGATAACCAGGAGCGGCAACAGATCGAGAAAACGATACTTGAGCAGGCCCGTACCATGATCGAACAGAAGGGACTCGGCGCTCGCCGCGTCATCGTGATCGGTCATGAACAATGGCACGAAGGGGTCATCGGGATCGTGGCTTCAAGGATCGCTGAGGAATATAGCCGGCCTGCCGTGCTTCTGGCAATAAAAAAAGACAGCGCCAAGGGCTCTTGCCGGTCAATCCCCGGATTCGATATTACGGCCGGGCTAAAGTCATGTTCTGACCTGCTCGTGAAGTTCGGCGGGCATAAGCAGGCGGCAGGGCTCGAACTCAAGCCCGACTACATTGAAAACCTCAGTAAAAGGATCAATGAGTATGCCGCATATTTCAGCGATGATCTGTTCCAAAAGCGGCGTTTCTATGATCTGGAACTGGATATCCCGGACCTCACCGAAGACGTGATCTTTTTCCTTAAATATTTTGAACCTACCGGCATTGAGAACCCCCAACCCGTTTTCCGGTGCGAGCATTGTGAAGTTGTTGGTGTACCCCGCGTAGTCGGCTATGATACCCTGATGTTCGCGTTGCGAAAACAGGGAAAGGTATTGGATGTAAAGGCTTTTCGCCAAGCCGAGCACATCCTTGCGATCAAACCCGGAAAAACCTATATTGACTGCCTTTACTCGGTGAGTGAGGATTCATACACGCCAAAACATAAAGTTGTCCTGAAGATCAAAGATATGACGATCGAACAATAGCAGCAGATGACGTGGCATCTGGTCGAAAAAAATGAACTGAAGTATTTTCAACTCTCCTGCACCGCGGTCAGTTGTATACAATCCACGATCCACGGCGCCGAATCACTATTGAAAACCTATGATCCAGTCCTGCTCAAGCAGGTACATTCAGATATCATCATTGACATCGACCACGATCAGAACCGGACTGGCGATGGCCTCTTAACTGCCCGGAAAGTGAACGTGGGGGTCAAAGTGGCTGACTGCCTGCCGGTATTCATGTTTGGACCTGATCGCATATGCATCATTCACTGCGGCTGGCGCTCGATCGCTAAGGGATTAGCGGTCAAGGCGGCTAAAATGCTGGGCGACTACACATACTGCCTTGGCGCGTCGATCGGGCCGTGCTGTTATGAGGTAAAAGATGACGTGGCACTCCAGTTCAGCGATCTGCCTGAGGCGGTCATAGCCCGCGGAGCAAAAACTTATCTGGACCTTAAAAAAGCGGTCATCGGGCAGCTCGGGCCTTCGCGGCTCCTCTCATCGCTGGACCTGTGCACAAAATGCCACCCGGAATATTTCTACTCCTTTCGCCGGGGCGACCGGTATAAGCGGAACTACGCCCTGATCATCCATGAATGACACAGTTGAATCCGTCATGTTGACTCGACCGGTTATTCTGGTAAAATAGACCGTGGCTCGACGGTTCGCGTTTGCCCTGCTTCTCCCCTGCCTGTTCTTTGCCCGTGGCTGGACGGTCATGGTCTACATGGCCGCGGATAATGACCTTAGTGCATGGGCCGATTCGGATATCGTGGAAATGCGCACGGCCAACTTTGATGATGACGCGGTCGCGGTGATTGCCCAGCTCGACAAACCCGGCACGGGCGCTAATTATCTGCAGATCACCGGCGGCAGCGTTTACAATCTTGGCGCACTGGGTATTATCGATATGTGCGATCCCAAAACCTTAAGCGATTTCATCGAAGGCACGATCCGTGAATTCCCGGCTGACCGGTACATGCTGATACTATGGGACCACGGCACGGGTTGGACCGCGGCGCCGCGCCGGAGTT
>DASVHD010000044.1 GCA_036382775.1 bacterium
GGATAAGAATTGGGTTTCGATTCCCTACAATACCAGTTATGCGAATGCTTCGGATGCCTACACGGATATTGGGATTAGCGTATGTTATGGGATCCGGAAATTGGATGCGGTGACGCAGTTATATACAACCTGTTACTGGGATAGTGATCTGGAGATGTTCATCAATGATTATCCGGTGGTATTGGGTATTGCTTATGAGGTCTTAGTAAGTACCGACGCGGTATGGACGCCAGATGTGTATACGAACCGTGGTACTGATATTGTTTCGGTGCCGGTCAAGGAGCGGTCGGGTACGATGGCGGTGATCATGGAGCCTGATTGGTCAATGCTTCAGAACGAGGAAAAGATGAGTGTTGTTTCGGATCGTCAGCCGTATTCAATCCGGGGTCGGATCAAGGGTGAGACATCGGGATTGGCGATGCGTTGTTATATTTTGTCCCGTCCGGATGAGTTACTGACCGAGAGCGTACAGGCTTGCGGTATCAGGAGCGGCAATAGAAATACGGTGTGGTGGGCGGAGCTGGGCAATCTGCTGAGTCCGTGGCGTGTTGGGGATGAGGTGGTGGTATTGCTGAGCAAGGAAGGTTATTACGGTATAGTGCGATACCAGCTGGACAACAAAAGCGACATGGTGAAGCTGCCGGACATTACTCTTAGCGCGGTGCCTGAAATTGAGATAAAGCAGAGCGTGGATGGCGGTATGGAATTAAGCTGGCAAGCGGTGAATGATCCATTAGTGATCGGGTACAGCGTGTACCGGATATCAGATGATCAGACCTATGAGCGGTTGAATAATGAGATCATCAAGGGGACGTCCTTTACCGTGAACAATGCGGCGATCGACGGTCGGTTTGAGTTACGGCTTGTGTTTGCGGGTGGCTGGGAGTCGGGCTTTTATACCGCGGTTGTGGATAAGGTCGCAGACGGTGTGCAGACTGATGGTGATGTAAGGATTCCAGTGGCATTTGCGCTAGATCAGGCGAAACCAAACCCCTTTGTCGGTCAGACCGAGATCAGTTTTACGGTGGCGCAGACCCGGTCGGTGGAGTTGAAGGTTTATGATATCGCGGGCAAGCTGGTGCGGACCCTGAAAAACGAGGTGCTGGAACCGGGTTATTATACCTGCACCTGGAATGGCTCTGATGATGCGGGAAGCGCGCTGCCAGCCGGTGTTTATTTCGTTGAATTAAGGACCGGTCACGGAAAATATACAGAGAAAGTGATCATGAAAAGATAGAAACTCCTAAATCACTGCGAAAATCGAAAAGTCCCCTTGGTTTTATGGGGGACTTTTCATTGGTGATCAGTAAATGATTATTTTCCTAAATGCCGACCGGGTAGTTTTGAAAAAATAAACCCCGCGCGGTACATCAGGGATCCTTATTTCGGTGACTTTCTTCCACTGGGTTATCCTCGCGCCGGTGATCGAGTAAAGCGCATAGTCACCCAAAGGCAGTTTAAGACAGGCGCCTTTTTTAATGACCGTCGGCAGGGTGTTCGACCCATTTATTCTTATGGCTGATTCCTCTATGCCGTACCACGGCGTGGCTTCGAATAGCGCGATGCTTGCCGGCGCAAAATCATAAGTCAGATAAGTCCAGCCCTGACGCACGCTGTCCGGAAACATCGTACCATGATCGACAATACCGGTCGTGCCGTTATACGGCGCGGCAAGCGGCGCATTGTTGGTTATGTCGTAATAATGCATGACCACCAGCGTATCTTTTATTTTTAAAGACATAGTGTAGGTGGTATCGAGACTCTTATTGACTATTACCATCGCGTATTTTCGGTCCGAGGACCGTTTTGACGCCCAGCATTCAATGCCGTATCCAGAATTTTTCTGGTTTGAGGATGAATAGATGAGCGTATCACCGAAATAAGTGTTGTACAATTCAAGCACGTGCGATGGCATGCGCCGGCTTACCGTGTCACCGCGGATAATGCCGAAATAAGGAAAATCAGAGCTCGACGGGCTGCCTTCATGGATGCTGTAAACGCCTGCCATTGGAAGCCCGGCGTGCATCCAGTGGCCGATACAATCCGCTACAAAAAGACCGCAGAGGTAGTTCCACCAAAACCGGTCGGGTATCATAATGATGCCGGCGTTATACTCAAGCACGATCGTCTTTATGGAACCGGCACCGATCGCGTTTAAAGAATCGCGGAACATTTGCACATAGGACTCAGCCGGAAAGATCGTATCGGTTCGCATTAACGCTTGAATGTAAGCCGTTGTGTCCATGATCGAATCCCATGCGAAGTAGGGATAATAATGGACGTCAAGGTAATCCAGGCGGTCTATGTTGGGCTGGACGACCGGTCTGACCCAGGCAGGGTTCCCGGCGATCGAAAAAATGAATTCCAAGGGTATGGGACTGTTACTATCCATCTCGTTGGTATACAATGGAATAAGGTCTGAAAATGTCTGCGCCGTCCAGAATGTCGAATCGTCCCATGCCCAGCTGGAAAAAGGTAACAGGAAATGACGGTAAAATGTCCAGTAGCCAAAAGGCGGCACAGGGAACTGCCCACCCGCGATATCCGGTTCGTTGCCAAGGCTCCAGATCTTGACGTTATACGGCGCCGGGTGCCCGCGCTGAGCGCGCAGATGGCCCATCGGGGTGGTCGTGTCGCCGTTAGCGTATTCAACCATCCTCCCCGCGAGGTAGATGTCAGATGTCTGCATGTTCACGGTCAGGATCGGCTCGGCATCGATCGCTTCGCATAACCGCAGGAAAGAATCAACACCAAAATTTACCTGGATCGGAATAATAAAAGTATCGACGAAATCAAGATACATCAGACCGCCGAACGAATCCGCCTCCCAGTTTAGATATTCAGCACCAATACCGCCGAAACGGAGCAGGGATGGTTTCGTGGCAGCGATCAATGGCTGGGTTTGACCGAGGGGAGAGAAGGACGCGGTCATCTCGTCGCCGGATCCGAACACATAACGTGAGATGGGGATTTTCGCCGTATCAGGCCTAACAGCGATCTCGCCTGAAACCTGGGAAAATAGAATGATTGCGACTATATGCGATAGCATTTTATTTTTTTATTGGTCAATTACATAATAACACAATTACACCCTCACCCCTACCCTCTCCCTTCCTAAGGGAGAGGAATAAGGTGAGGGTTTAGTATTCAATGTTGCCTTCGAGGGAGAGGGTAGATTGGGGTTGTATCACGGTCGGTACCGCAGGGGACAGGTCAGGCAGCGGTTGGCTTCCTGGACCATCATGTCTTTTTCCGCCATCTGTTCTACCTGTTTGAAATCTTTCAGGCGTCTTGAAACTTCTCGATGGGGGATCGTCATGCGCGGTTCGTTGTTTAGTTTAAGCATTTTGACCGCAGCCGGAAGGTTCACATCTTTTTGCAGCCACCTGAAAATACCGGGAACCTTGCGAATGTCCTGGTCGATCTGGCGCGCCGCCTCCAGTCCATGCCCCACGGCATGGGCAAGGGTCTGAGGACCAAGCACCGCGTCGCCGCCGGCATAGACTTTTGCATGGTTTGTCCGGTAATTTTTACTGTTGATCGTGACGCGGTCGTAGCTATCGGTTTTCACTAGAGTTTTTAGGAATTCTGTGTCCGGCTGCTGACCCAGCGCGCAGACAATGTTGTCTACTTTTACGCTGAACTCGCTTCCCTTTACGACATTGACCGGTCCGCGTCTGCCATCCGGGCATTCGGTCTTCGCCATCATGATGCTGTCATGGACGCAGCCTACCGGCATGGTCAGTGGTATCACTTCGATGCCTTCATCCATTGCCGCCCGCTTGTTTTCTTCCTCGCTGGGCATATCTTCGACGCGCCGGCGATAGTAGATCTTAACATCATGACCAAGCCGCTTCAGGCTGCGGGCAACGTCGATCGCCGTATTACCGCCGCCGATAACACCGACCTTGCCGAGATCGAACTTTTCGCCGTTCTTGATGCGTTGGAGGATGCTGAATGCGTCGAGTGATTTTTCCTCGCCGGGGACGCCAAGATGCTGTTGTTTCCATGCGCCGACGGCGACAAAGACCGCCTGATAATCGTTCAGGATATTATCGAATGGCACATCCTTGCCGATCTCGGTGTTATAATTGAACTTGATATTTTCGTTGGCCAGTATGTTGATATCTTCATTGAGGACCTTGACCGGCAATCTAAATTCCGGGATAAGGGCAAGCGGTATACCGCCGGCTTTTTTCGCCTTTTCATAAACCGTGACCTCGTAGCCTTTAGTCGAGAGATAATAAGCGGCGCTCATGCCGCAGGGACCGGCGCCGATAATGGCGACCTTTTCCGGCCGTTTTTCTTTTAACTCCTTGACGCCCGCGGGTTCGTCCATGGCCGTGCCATGCTTGAGATATCTTATCGCGACCGAACTGTCAACCACGCGCCGCGTGCATTTTTCCTCGCACGGCGCCGGACAGATCAGCCCCAGTACCTTGAAGAACGGGATGAACGGATATTTCCACGATGCGCCGGATCCGATCTGGTTCAGGTATACCCATGGCGCCACGCCCGCCGGGCATGCTTTTTCGCAGGGCGCCTTGTTGTAGTTCGCGCCCTTGTAGGCGTCGAATATGTTGTACAGCCACACGAGCGCCCAGGCCGCGAGGATCCCCCAGAATCCCTGATTAAGACCGGTCCAGACGATCTTCAGGATGATGATCGTGCCGTAGAAGATGATGAAAAACCAAAGCCCAGTCCAGAACCTGCCGGATATTACTTGTCCTAAGCCGACAATGAAAAACGACAATATCGCGGCCAGCAGTCTTTTGTTGGTGCCGGTGTTATTAGATGCCATATTTCAGCGCCTTTGATGGACATTTGTAAACGCAATCCAGGCAGCGGATGCAATCGATATGATTCTGCTGTTTGTACACAGGAACGTCCATGGGGCAGACGTTCTGGCAGGAGCCGCATTCCCGGCACTTGTCCTTATTCAGTCTCAGTTTCGTGAAACTGAAGCGGTTGAAAACGGAGTAGACCGCGCCGATAATGCACATGGAGCGGCAGAAAAATCTTTTCATTGTGATCGAAGCGAGGATGATAAAGATAAAAATGCCGATCTTCATGTAGTAATGCCAGCCGATCAGCGCTCTTAGATCCCCGGTCTTATCGAATAGGACCAGCGGGAAACCGGCGATCAGGAGACCGTCGGGGCAGAGCTTGCAGAACCATGGTTCGCCGACCTTGTAAACGACCAGCCCGGCGACAATGACCAGGACCGCGTATTTGAAAAATTTAAAGAACACGGGCATCCGCATTTTAAACGACCTGATCTTGAAAAGCAGGTCCTGGAACAGTCCGAAGGGGCAGATCCAGCCGCACGCCATCCTGCCGACCGCGGCGCCGACCGTGCCCAGGATCCCCAGTACAGCCCAGGGAATAAGCTGGAGCCCGATAAAATGCTGCAAACCACCGGCCGGGCAGCCGTACATGGCGGTCGGACAGCCCCAGCAGTTCAGTACGGGCCAGCACACTCTTTTCATTGGACCCTGATATATGCCGCCTTTATAGATAGCCGGGAAATAACCGTTGACTATGAACGTGGCGAGGATTTGTATAATGCGCTTCATGGTTATTCTATCCCCATGCACGAAAGGCACATCACCGACCCGGTCGACTCGATCTCGGTGAACTGGTCGAGTTTGCCGCCATAGATAATGCTTGCCACAAAAATGATCGCCAGGATTATTGCGAAGATGATCCGTTTCATTGAACCTCCGGTTCCTTAAATACTAATACCTAAATCCTAAACAAATTCTAAATTCGATATTCAAAATGCACCCCCTCCCTTGCCCTCCCCCATCAAGGGGGAGGATTGAGGTAGGATTGTTGAGTTTTGGATTTGGTACTTTGGAAATTCGGGTTTGTTTAGTATTTGGTGCTTAGGATTTAGGATTTTCACTGATTCTAATCAGAAGAGACTTGTTAACACGACCTTGATGCCCTTGAACGGCGATTCCCAACGGCATACACCGCCCATGCAGACGAGACCGCCCTTTTCGGCGCCGACTCTGATCCTCAGGTTGTGGCGATTCGATATGTCAATGGACAGCTGGGCAAGGGGCCACTGCGTTTCATCGCTGATCTTTTCGACCAGCCATTCGGGTACGCGATTACGACGCTCATAGCGGAGGGTGAAAGCGAATAATTCAGGTTTGCCAATGGAAAAGGAGATCGCTTGATCATTATAGTCGCTAGTGTCGGCAGTAACCAGGTCGAGCTCATAATCGCCTTCCAGATAGAACGAGCCCAGATCATACGAAAGGTCGACATAGGGCTTGAGCTCGGTCTTTGATTCGACCGGCAGTTCGATGCTGTCTTTTACTAATCGGTCCACGCTGACCGTGAACTCGGTCTGAAGGTTGGGATGCGTGATGATCTTCAGGATCTGTTCATCAACACCGGTCGTCCCGAAACGCCATAAATCGGAAGACTCACCCGTTCGGCTGTGCGTCCTCAGGCTATTGAAATGGAGCTCCCCGGACAGGAATTCGAAGGGTGAAGCGACCAGCGATATACCAAATCCCTTTTCATCATTGCCGCGGTTAACCCCGATCCCTGATTTTATCGGGTTTGGCGGTTCATTATAACGGTAGCCGATACCGCCGACATCGATCGAATCGTAATCCATGTATTGCAGGGTCAGACCGAGTCCGCTGATCGCAAACCCGGCAGAACCATAAAACGCATCGCCTTTGATCCTGCCACCGAAGACCGGCATGCAACCGAGGAGTCGCGCGTATTCAAAATAAACATCACCAGGACCATAGCTCACACCAATATTACCGCCAAAGAGCTCGGTGAACGCCTGCGGCGTCAAGTCGTTCTTGCGGTTGATCCGAACATAGCGTCCGGCAAGAACGGTCTTCGGCAGTAACCGCGTTTCCAGGTTCGCGCCACGTATCTGGTCCGCGGTGACCGTGTCGTTTTTTACCTTATAAGTATTCTGCTCGAAGAAAAGGTTGCGAGGGCGCCCGGTCAGGGCGGTCAGGGTGCTTTTATAGAATTTGATGTCGCCTCTTGCGCCAAACAGTGAATTATCATTCCTGAAGTCCTCGTCAAGAAACTGGTTCAGGCACAATCCGCGGCCAAAGGTCGTATAATATCTTCCATATGTAACGTTGACCGGATCCTTGGTGTAAAGCGCCGTGTAGTCGATATACCCGTATTTTTTTCCGACAAAAAGCGACGGATCCCACTGAAACAGGACGCCTTTGAGCGTGATGTCGCCATAATAAGCGGCTAGTTTCAGCTTATCCTCAAAGTGTTCACGGTAGTTGCTGTCTGCCTGCACGCTCTCCGGCTGGCTTTCCAGGAAGAGCCAGTACTCGGCCCGGTTGGAACCGGTGATCCTTATCTCCTTCGCTGGCGTAAAGGAAATTGCGCTGATTACAGTGATTAGAAACAGAAGATTACAGTGATAAAAAATTCCACGGCGGGATATCATTCCTGCCCGCCGGATTCAAAAAGCTCCCGCATTTTTTCCACAATCTTCTTTTCATCTCCCATCTTATAGCCCTGGTGCACGAACACGATCTTTTTGTCCTGGTTGATGATGAAACTGGACGGCATTGCCTGGACATTGAACAGGTCGCGCATTACATTTTCAGGGTCAAGCACGACTACATACTCCCATTTATGACTCAGCGCGAACGGCTTGACCTTGGGCACGGACTGCGCCTTGTCCTGGCTTATGGCGAGCAGATTGACGCCCAGGGAATCGAATTCATCAAAGTAAGGGATCATCGCATCAAGCTCTTTGATACACATTTTGCACCACAGCGCCCAGAAGCTCATAAAAACGGGCCCTTTGGCGAGCAGGGAATCAAGGATCACTGGATTGCCGTCAACGTCCTGCAGGCTGAAATCCGGGGCGTCGACCACTTCGGTTTCCGCCGCGTACATCACGACTACCGATGCGAACAAAAGAATGATCAATAATTTTTTTGCGATCATTTAATACCTCCTAGAATTTTGTGGTAATAGCCTGTAAAATTTCTTTGGTATCCAGATTTTGCGCGAACGCGACCGCCCTGAGCTTATCGACGATCAGGCTGTGCGTAAAGTTTATGGTCGTATCAAGAGTGTCCGGATACACCAGGTTGAGGGGAAAAGAGAAAAACTGAAAGCACACATAATTGAAGTTCTTCAGGTTGCCGTCGACACTGTCCTGGCAAATGGCCAGGCAACCCACGATATTATTTCCCGGCAGCGTATCCGCTGTTACGAACCTGAGATCGACGCTGCCAAATGCGCTGTCGGCGGCCGCTGTCATCTCAAGGTTAAAAAACGGCGTATCTGTTTTGGCTGCTTCAATGTATGGCTTGAATGTCTCGTAATAGTTCCCGGCTGGATAAATGCTGTCGGTGCCGTCGAATATGACTGCCGGGTCGGACGTGATCGTGTAGAAAGTCCTCCGTTCATCGTTGACCAGTGATGGACTATAGTTGCCATTATATGAGATAAGGGCTAACGACGAATCGGTAAATTCCTTGCTGAGACTATCCAGTGCTTGCTCCGCAAGCAAACAGAACCCTCAGTTATCTTGTGTGAACAGTTCGGCCAATACGACTCGGTCAGTCGGCTCCGGAAAGTCAACCAGCGGCGCTTCCGAGCAGAAGATGCATAGCGTTAGTATCGATATTGGCGCTATTTTCAGTAGTTTTTTCATAAGCATTATTATACTTAAAACTCTTTTTCTGTCAAGGGATATCAAAACAAACGGGACTCCGAATTGGAGTCCCGTTTGGACAATTACCGTTCGTTATTCGTTTATTTCACCACGATCTTGCCCGAGGTCTTGAGCCGCGCGCTGTCAAAGCGGTAGAAGTAAACGCCCGATGTCACGCGCGCGCCGGTATCGTTCCTCAGGTCCCAGGTTACAGTTTCCTGGTTGCCCGTAGCAATACCATTGAACGTGCTGATCCTGCGGCCCATGTTGTCATAGATGTTCAGCGTGTAGGAAAGACCC
>DASVHD010000045.1 GCA_036382775.1 bacterium
TGCTACGTGCATCGAACCCAGGGAACCCAGGATCGAGGCCCTGACCAGGGATGGCTCTTTGGGGCAGGTCGACAGGGCTTTCAGAAGCCAGCGCTGTCCGTTCTTGAGATCACCGTCATTAAGGTATATGCCGGCGAGCCGGTACATCATGTCGCCTGACTGGCGGCGGTTTGACTGTGCCGGCAGAATGCGTATTGCCCGGCGCAGGTATTTTTTCGCGTCACCGGGCCTGCCAAGATAAACCAGTGATTGCGCATACTCCTTCATCAATTGATGATCTTTCAAAAAGTAATTCCTGGGTATTCGTTCAATATACGAACAGAGGGCCAGGTTCTTGCCCTGTTCGATCAGACGGCCAGCGATCTCTCCAAGAATCACCGCGGCTTTCTCATGATCATCCGACTGCAGGTACATCCTCATGGCTTCTTCCTTGCGCCCGGATCCCAGGTACATATCGCCTGCGTCATGGAGTATTTTCTTTGTTCTTTGAGGATCGTCCACTTTGGCGCGCAGAAAATCGCGGTAAAGGTTGTGCATGCGATAGCCTATGCCAGGGATACTGAAGATAAAGGAATTCCTTGATGCCAGGTCAGCCAGAACTGTCTTCGAGTTCTTGTTCTTGGTTACATGATCGCAGAGATCCGGACTTAGCCAGTCAAGCACTGAACAATCGATCAGAAATCGCTTGACGGCAGGCGTTTCCTTTTCAAACACTTCTTGTGAGAGAAACTCGAATATATTGTCCTGGACAATCTGGAAGCGAGGATTTAGGCGGGATAGCCATGAACGCACGCTCTGAACATTTTTGTGCTGGAATGTCTGGATCAGCATCCGCAGGTTTGTGGGCCAGCCTTCGGATCGCTCAGACAGCCATTCAAGGTCCTTCGGGTCTACGGGCAGGGAATAGATCTCCTGGAAAAAGGCGCGGATCTCGTCTTTGGTAAATTTCAAAAGGTCCGTATCCAATTCGAACAATTCATCGCGCGCGCGCAGCAGGGCGCTTGCAAACGGCGGTCTGGTACGTGATGTGATGATGAAATGGGCATTGGGCGGCATGTACCGGATAAGTTTTGTCATGATCTCGTCGATTATATCCTGAGGCGCAAGCTGATGAAAGTCCTCAAGGATGAAAAAAAGATCACTGTTGCCGAAGGCCTGGAGTTCATTAGCGAATACCGTCACGATCTGGGTGACATACTGCGTCGAATAATTGAAAAGATGCAGCAGGGAACGTGTTTTCTTGCCGCTGCCAGGGTAGATCCTTTCCAGTCCTTCGAGGAGGTAATTGAAGAAAACCGCGGGATCAGCGTCTTCTTTTTCCAGGTGGTAAAAGACATAAGACTGCTTCAGATCGGCTAGAAGATGCGACAATAAAGTGGTTTTCCCGTATCCGGCGCCGGCCTGCAGCAATATTATTTTTTTATCCAGGTTTTTCCGGAGGAGTTCGACCAGCCTGCGGCGGCGCAGGGTTTTTGTCTTGATCTGCGGCGGTTGCAGTTTGCTCAGGATTATCATATGATACCACCCTACCTTAGTGATATAATAGCAAAATGGGCTTACATGTCAAGTTTGTGTAAATGAAAAACCCCGCCGGTTATCCAGCGGGGTTTTATTGTCTTTAATTCCTTAGCTTCTCAGCTTCTCTTCACATCTTCATCCCTGCATTCATTATCACGTTCCCATTTCCCAGGACGAGAGGTATTTGATCTGCTCGGGCGTGAGTTTGTCGATCTTGATACCCATGGACTTCAGCTTAAGGCTGGCGATTTCGTTGTCGATGGCAGGGGGCAGGGAATGCACACGCTTTTTCAGTTTAGGATTATTGAAAAGGTATTCCGCGGCCAGCGCCTGGTTCGCGAACGACATGTCCATGACCATTGCCGGGTGGCCTTCGGCCGCGGCAAGGTTCACGAGCCTTCCTTCGGCCAGCAGGTAAATGCGTTTTTTATTCTTCAGCGTGTATTCTTCGCAGGAAGTCCTGATCAACCGTTTCTTGCGGGATATCTTTTTGAGCCCGACCTTGTCGATCTCCACGTCGAAATGCCCCGAGTTGCTGATTATGGCGCCGTCCTTCATTTTCAGCATGTGGTCTTTTCTGATTACGTTGATGTCGCCCGTGACCGTGACGAACACGTCGCCGGTCCTTGCTGCCTCGGCCATGGGCATGACCAGGTAGCCATCCATCCTTGCTTCCAGGGCTTTTACCGGATCGACCTCAGTGACCATGACAGTGGCGCCATGCCCCTTGGCCCTCATCGCCAGGCCGCGGCCACACCAGCCGTAACCGGCCACGACGAAGTTGCACCCGCTGATCAGGATATTGGTCGCGCGCAGGATACCGTCAATGGTCGACTGGCCCGTGCCGTACCGGTTGTCGAACAGGTGCTTGGTCAGGGAATCGTTGACCGCGACGATCGGGAACTGCAGGACTTTGTCCGCTTCCATCTGTTTTAGCCTGATCACGCCGGTGGTCGTTTCCTCGGTGCCGCCGACGACGCCGGGCAATCTTTTCTTGTGGACGGTCGAGATCAGGTCGGCGCCGTCGTCAATAAGTATATGGGGCCGCCGATTCATAACCTGCGCCATGTTCGCGTAGTAGTGGCTGCGAGATTCACCCTTGACCGCAAAAACTCCGATACCCTGTATTGCCAGCGCTGCCGCCACGTCGTCCTGGGTCGACAGGGGATTGGACGCGGTTAGGTAGACATCGGCGCCGCCGGCGCGCAGAGTGATGATAAGGTTCGCGGTCTCGGTCGTGACATGGAGGCAGCAGCCGATCCGTTTATTCTTCAAGGGACGCTCTTTTTTGAAGCGCTCGCGGATCAAACGCAGGACCGGCATTTTGGACTCGGCCCATTCAATCCGTTTCAATCCTTCAGAAGCCAGGGATTTGTTCTTAATGTTGTATTTCATCATAGACCCGCTTCCCGTTTTATCGCATCGGCCATATCGCAGATCTCCCAGGTAAAGCCCTCTTCTTCGCGGCCGAAATGGCCGTAACAGGCGGTCTTTTTATAGATCGGCCGGCGCAGGTTCAGCTTGTCGATGATACCCTGCGGCGTGAAGTCGAAAAGTTTTTTCAAGATGCCGGCGATCTTGTCTTCATTGATCTTATTGGTGCCGTGGGTATCGACATTGATCGCCACCGGTTCGGCGACGCCGATGGAATAGGCGAGCGCCACCTCGATCTTGGCGCAGACGCCCGCGGCTACCAGGTTTTTCGCCACGTAACGCGCCATGTATGCCGCCGAGCGGTCGACCTTGGTCGGGTCCTTGCCGGAGAAACAGCCCCCGCCGTTGCGTCCGGCCCCGCCGTAGGTGTCGACTATGATCTTACGGCCGGTGACACCGGTATCTCCCTGAGGCCCGCCGATCACGAACCGGCCGGTCGGATTAATGAATATTTTTGTCTTGTCATCGATGAACTTCTGAGGGATGATCTCGTCGATGATGATCTTTTTCAACTCTGCGTGGAGTTTTTCGTTCTTGACGTCGGGATGGTGTTGAGCAGAAAGCACGACCGTGTCCACGCGTACCGGTGTATGCCCGTCGTACTCGACCGTAACCTGCGCTTTGCCGTCGGGGCGCAGATAATTGACGACATTCGTCTTCCTGACCTCAGCCAGCCTGCGTACGATCTTATGCGCCAGCATGACGGGGAGGGGCATAAGTTCCTTGGTTTCATTCACGGCATAGCCAAACATCATGCCCTGGTCGCCCGCGCCGCCGATATTCACGCCCATCGCGATATCATGCGACTGTTCCTGGATCGCGGATATGATCGCGCACGTGTGGGCATCGATGCCCATGTCAGTGTCCGTATAGCCGATCTCAAACAGCAAGGCACGGATAGTGTCCGCTATGTCGACGTAGCACGCGGTCGAGATCTCGCCGGCGACAAAGATCATACCACGGGTAGTAAGCGCTTCGCACGCGACCCGTCCAAAAGGATCTTTTTCAAGTATGGCATCGAGGATCGAATCGGCGCTCTGGTCGCAGATCTTGTCCGGATGCCCTTCAGTCACGGATTCCGATGTTATGAAATGGCGTCCCATTTGCCTCCTTACACGATAATTGTCATTAATTATATGGATTTACGGGAAAAAATCAAGATTTGATCTCCGCTAATACTTTCTTCATGAGATCGGGGAGCATACCGGCCTTGTCCATGCGGTCCAGAATCTCGAGGGATCGGTCATAATGCGCCAGCGCTTCCAGATTAGCGTAGCTTTTCTTGGCGCGATCGCCGGCCTCGATCGAATAGCTGAAAGCCTTTTCCCAGGCTTCGCCCTTGTAAAAATGGTGCGCCAGGATGGCAAAGGACGATTCCGGGTCTGCCTGCACTTTTTCTTCGATATAATCACCGATGGTCCGATGGAGCATCTTGCGGGTGTCAAAAGACAGGCTTTCGTACGCCACTTCCTGGGTAATGACATGCTTGAAGCCATAGCCTTCTTTTGTCGGGATCAGGAGATCATGCTCGTTCAAAGCGCGCAGGCTTTGCTGGAGGATTTCCGGGTTGGGGAATATGGACTGGATCGTGTCGCCGGTGAATTCTTTCCCGATCACCGAGGCATACTGGATGGTGTTTTTGATATCCTCACCCAGATTGTCGATCCTGCTCATGATCAGGCTTTCCAGGCGGTCCGGCACCGAGATCCGCGAGAGGTCTTCCTGGACCTTCAGCTTGCTTTCCTCGATGCTCAAAACGTCGTTTTCGATCAGCACTTTCGTCATTTCCTCGATGAACAGGGGATTGCCGTGGGTCCGGTCTGCCATGAACTGCAGTAAAGCGGTCGGGACCTCGGTGATATCAAGGAGCGATTTGACCAGGTCGGCAGTGATGTCGCTCGAGAATTCGGCGAGTTTCATCTCGGTGTGGAATTCATGCTCGGTGAAAGCCAGGGGTGTATCAAACGGACGGTACGCGCAGCACAGGAGTACCGCGTGCTCTTTGATATTACGCGCCAGATAATTGATAAGCAAGAGCGAAGCGTTATCGGCCCAGTGAATGTCTTCGATAATGACCGCCACCGGTTGCTTCTTCGTTTCGCTTGTGAGAAGGTCGACCGTCAGGTCAAAAAACCTCTGCTGGCGCAACTTGGCATCGAGGGATCTGGTGAAGGGCGTTTCGTCGATGGTCACGCCGATATTTTCGCCGATTATAGGCGTCCACTCTCTGAGCGATGGGTCGATGCCGGTCATTATATTCGAGATCTTTTCGACGCGGAGCTCGCGCGTATCATTCTTGTCAAAGCCGAAATAATCCGCCAGTACGGCCTGCAGGGGATAGTACGACATATCCTTACCGAAAGATTCGCAGTTGCCGACGAAGATCTTGAAGCCGCGCTGGCTGCAGGATTGGAACACTTCGCGCACCAGGCGCGATTTACCGATGCCGGCTTCGCCGACGATCGATAAAATGCGTCCGCTTCGGTCCCGGACCGCGGCGATGGTGCTGTCGATGAGCTTTCTTTCTTCATGCCGTCCCACGATCGCCTCGCTATGGCTGAGCCATGAGGTTTTGGCCTCGGCCCGGGCGATCTTCTTAAGGACCATCGACGTGTTGACCGTCAGTTCTTTGCCTTTCACGCGGACCGGTTTTACCGGCGTGAGCTCAAAATATCCGCGGACCCGGGAACGCACGCTGTCACTGATGGTGATCTCCTGCGTACGCGCAAGATCCATGAGCCTGGCCGCCAGATTGACCTCATCGCCCATGACCGTGTATTCGCGGCGCTTGCTCGAACCGACGTCGCCGGCGAAGACCGACCCGCTGTTGATGCCGATCCGCAGGGAGATCTTATACGGTTCGGCCACAGGCAGGATCTCGAGCGCGGTATTGACGGCGCGCTGTTCGTCATCCTCGTGAGCGACGGGGGCTCCGTACACGACCATCAGGCGCTCCCCTGTGGTGCTGAAATCGATCTTAGCGATTATGCCGTCGTACTTCTTGACGATCTGCTGCAGACGCGCGAAGAACGCCCGCAATTTGCCAGTGGCCGAAGGATCCTGGTAATAATCCAGCCCCGAGATATTCAAAAATATCGTGGCCGCATGCCGGTGCTCACCGCTGATCCGCGACAGGGTTGGGTCGGCCTTGATTTTATTGATCAGACCGTGCGGCAGGTACAGGGCAAGGTGATCGAGGCGGGCGCTTTCGGAGGTCAAGGACTGCAGGACATCTTGAACCGGTGCTGTTTTGATGCCGGTGGCCGTTTTCCGCGGATGCTTGACAAGGTGCATCCCTGCTTTTTTCCTTATTGCCGATATCCCCGACCCTGCCTCTTTCAGGAATTCGTCGCTGACAAAAGTCTCACCGGATTCCGCTTCCTCGGTAAGTTCGTAAACGCGGTTGAGGATCGGACCGAGCATCGCGAGTTTATGCCCGATCGATCCATCGCCGAGCTCGAGCAGGATGATCTCACCGCAGTGCAGGCCGACGTGCAGTCCGAGATTGAACACGCCGACCAGCGTGTGGATCTCGCCAAAGCTTTCGATGATCCGGTGCATTTCCTGAACCGCTGCCAACGCCCTCATTTCCTTGGAACTGGCATTGCGGTCAGCCGTGAATATGACATTCATCGCGTCGCCGGAAAAATTTATCAGGTCGCCGCCATATTTGAAAATTATGCTTAGAAAGGGTGCAAAATAACTATTGACCACCTTGGTGACTTCCTCGGAACCCTGACGGCCCATGCCCTTGAGTTTCTCGGAAAAAGCCGTGAACCCCGATATGTCGGCCATCAGGACCGCGGCCTGGATCTTCTTGCCCATTTTGAGTTCGTCTTTATCAGCCTGGGTGACCAGGATGCGGGGTAGATAGCTCGCGATGGCATTTATTAGCACGTCATTTGTGATCGTGTCTTTCTTGGTCATAGAGGGTCATATTATAGTAATAATTATGTTATTGTCAATGAAACGCTGAGAGAGATTTCTGGAAAAGCCCAGAAATCTTCGATTTCACTTTGATAGATTGACATGATTTTTTTTACGTTTATAATAGCGTATGATTGACGCCAAGCCAGATAAGCCGGTCTTGCATCGCGATCCGGTTTGCGGAATGGAGATAACAGAAGCAGACGAAGCCGGGCGCTACGAGTATCATGGTGTTACCTATCATTTTTGCAACCAGAACTGCCTGGACCGTTTCAAGGCGGATCCGGAAAGGTTCCTCGCAAAGCCCAAGCTGATCCTGGATGAAAGTCTGGTGAAGAAGATCCCGGGAAGAACCGAGACCGTCATAATGCCGGTATCAGGCATGTCGTGCGCGAGCTGCGTGCTGACCATTGAAAAGACCATCAATAGCCTCCCCGGAGTCGCTAATGTCGCGGTCAATTTCGCGGCTGAAAAGGCCGTCATCGAATACGACAAGAAGATCACCACGTTGACGGATATCAAGAAAGCGATCAAGGATGTCGGGTATGACGTACCTGAAGAACATGAGGCCGGAGAGGACCGCTCGGCAAGCGAATGGCGGAAAGCGAAAGCAAGACTTATCACGGCCTGGGCCATAACGCTGCCGATCATTGTGTTGATGCTGCTGGAGATGGGTTTTGGCGTGATGATCCATGGCATGGACATGATCATGCTGGTTCTTGGAGCCCTGGTGGTCGCGGTACCAGGTTTTGCGACGCTGCGTTCTGCGGTGAACGCGCTTCGCAATGGCGCGGCTTCGATGGATGTGTTGATCGGCATGGGCACGGTAACCGCTCTTGCGACCGGCGTCTTGCGTATTTTTCACGTGCCGATCGAGAACTACGCCGGGATCTCCGGTATGATCATGGCGTTTCACCTGACCGGACGCTATATCGAGACCGTGTCCAGGGGACGGGCATCCCAGGCGATCCAGCGCCTCGTCCAGCTGGGCGCCAAGACCGCGAGGATCCAAAGCGAGGGGCAGGAAAAAGAGGTCCCGGTCGCCCAGCTCAAGATCGGCGACGTCATGATCGTGAAACCCGGGGAAAAGATACCGACGGACGGCGTGGTCGCTAATGGTGAATCCAGCGTTGACGAGTCGATGGCGACCGGCGAGTCCATGCCCGTGAAAAAGGGTGTTGGGGATCAAGTTATCGGCGCGACCCTGAACCAGCAGGGGTTGTTGTCGATCAAGGCGACCAAGGTCGGCAAAGACACATTCCTCGCGCAGGTGATCAAACTGGTCGAGGAATGTCAGGGCACCAAGATCCCGATCCAGGCATTCGCCGACCAGGTCACGGCTCGGTTCGTGCCGGTCATTCTCGCCTTGGCACTGCTCGTGTTCGCCGTGTGGGTCTTCGGGGGACAGCATCTACGGCCGGTCCTGTTCTGGGCTCGGTATTTTTTGCCCTGGGTCAACCCGCAGCTTAATCCTTTGTCCCTGGCCGTGTTCGCCGCCGTCGCGGTCCTGGTCATCGCTTGTCCCTGCGCGCTGGGTTTAGCAACACCGACCGCCCTGATGGTCGGTACCGGGATCGGCGCCGAGAAAGGCATCTTGTTCCGCTCGGGCGAAGCGGTCCAGACATTGAAGGACATTAAGGCGGTTGTATTTGACAAGACCGGCACGATAACGAAAGGCCGGCCCGAGGTGACCGATATCATCAGCACGGGCGAGGGGATGACCGAAAATGATGTTCTTGCCTATGCCGCTGCGCTGGAGTCGGGTTCTGAACACCCGCTGGCAAGCGCGATCGTCGAATGGGCACGCGTGCACGGCATCCGGTTCGATCCACCCGGACATTTCGCGGCGCATTCAGGGAAAGGCGCCAGCGGTATCGTGCGGGGTAAGGAAGTCGTTATCGGCGGCGGCAAATTCATGGAGGAAATGAGAATAGATCAAGGTTTGTTCCATAAAAAGGCATTGGCGCTCGAGCAGGAAGCAAAAACCGCGGTCCTCGTGGCGGTCGGGGGAAAATTGGCCGGTATTATCGGCGTCGCCGATACGATCAAGGATGATTCAGCCGCTGCGTTGTCGGCGCTGAAAGCGATGGGTATCGAACTGGTGATGCTGACCGGCGACAACGAGCTGACCGGCAGGGCGATCGCGGCCAAGGTCGGGATCGAACGCGTGGTCGCCAATGTCCTGCCCGGCGACAAACAAATGGAGATCGAAAGGCTGCAGAAGGAATTGGGGTTGGTAGCGATGGTCGGCGATGGTATTAACGATGCGCCCGCCCTGAAGCAGGCGAACGTCGGCATTGCCATCGGCACCGGGACCGATATCGCTATCGAATCGTCGGACGTGACGCTGGTCAGGGGTAGCCTGACGGCCGTGGTCACAGCGATTAAGCTGTCGCGCGCTACTTTTAAGAAAATAAAACAGAACTTGTTCTGGGCGCTGTTCTACAACGTCATCGCGGTACCGCTCGCCATGCTCGGCATGATGCATCCGCTCATCGCCGAGATCGCCATGGCGTTCAGTTCGATCAACGTGGTGACCAATTCCATCAGCCTGCGCCGGGTCCGGTTATGAAAGGATGTGATAATGAAACCAGATATTGAGATCGCGCAGCAGACCAAGCTCTTGCCGATCCGAGAATTGACTGCGAAACTGGGAATAAACGACGATTTTGTGTTGCCCAACGGTAATTATAAGGCGAAAATATCGTTGCGGTTTTTTGACGCGATCAAACAGCGTCCGGACGGCAAGCTCATCCTGGTAACGGCGATCACGCCGACCGCGTACGGCGAAGGAAAGACCACGGTCTCGATAGGACTGAGCATGGCCCTGAATAATCGCGGCAAAAGCTCGATCGTGGCGATACGCCAACCGTCGCTGGGACCGGTCTTCGGGATCAAGGGCGGGGCAGCCGGCGGCGGGTATGCCCAGGTCCTGCCCATGGAGGATATCAACCTCCATTTCACGGGCGATATCCACGCGGTGGCCGCGGCGCACAACCTGCTGGCGGCACTGCTTGACAACCATATCCATTTTGGCAACGCTCTGAACGTCGACGAGCGCGAGATCATGTTGAAACGGACCATGGATATGAACGACCGTGCCCTGCGCAATATCGTAGTCGGTCTTGGCGGCAAGCCGAACGGGCCGGCCCGGGAGGAAGGTTTTATCATTACTGCGGCGAGCGAAGTTATGGCGATCCTGGCGCTGTCCGGTTCGCTTGCCGAACTCAAGGAGCGGCTGGGCAGGATGCTGGTCGCCTTTGACATGGCCGGCAAGCCGGTCGCAGCCTGCGATCTGAATGCCTGCGGTTCCATGGCGGTTCTGCTCAAGGACGCCATCAAGCCCAACCTGGTCCAGACGATAGCGCACACGCCGGCATTCATCCATGCCGGGCCGTTCGCCAACATCGCCCACGGCACCAGCAGCATTGTTGCGACGAAAATGGCATTGAAACTGTCCGACTACGTGGTTACTGAAGCCGGTTTTGGATCGGACTTAGGAGCGGAAAAGTTCGTTGATATCGTGTGCCGGACTGCCGGGTTCACCGTGGACGCCGCGGTCATCGTGGCAACCGTAAGGGCGTTGAAACTCCATGGCGGAGCTCCGGAAAAGGATTTGAAGGCAGGCACGATGGAAAATTTGAAGAAAGGATTTGCCAACCTCGCCAAGCATATCGAGAATGTGAAAAAATTCGGCATCCCGGCCATTGTAGCGATAAACGTGTTCGAAGGCGATACGGCAGATGAGATCGCAGAAGTAAGAAATTTCTGCACGGGACAGAAGGTCCCGTGTGCTGAAGTCCGCTCCTTTGATTTGGGGGCAGAGGGCGCTTTGGAACTGGCTGATGCCGTGACCGCGGTGATGGCCGGTGAAAAAAGTACGCAGCAGACGATATATGATTTGGAGGACCCGGTCGAACAAAAGATCGAGAAGATCGCGACTGAAATTTACGGCGCGAACCGCGTCATCTACACTCCCAAGGCCGAGAAAGACCTGAAAAAGATAGAAAAATCAGGGTTTAACAACCTCGCCGTGTGCATTGCCAAGACCAACCGCTCGCTGAGCGATGATCCAACGGTCTACGGGCGTCCGGAAAACTTCAAGATTGCCATCACCGACGTAACGATCTCGGCGGGCGCCGGGTTTTTGGTGCCGCACGCGGGTGAGATCATGCTTATGCCGGGCCTGGCCAAGGCCCCCAACGCCGTTCGGATCGATATCGACGCGGCCGGCAAAATCACCGGCCTGTCGTAAATGTGGGGTCAAATCTCAACAATATAACATGCCGCAATTAGTAATTCTATAACAGTGTAAAAACTTAATTGTTATAATGTTGAGATTTGATCCCAGGAGTACCCAAGGGGAGTGACTAAAAATCACTCCCCTTGTTCTATTACTACGATAATGTCTAACAGATTTCTATCTAACTTTTACTGCTTTGTGTACAATATTTCCATCTACTTCTATGAAATAAATCCCTGGTTTTATCTGCTCTGACATGACAACCTGACCGATGATGTTAAAAACCTTGTACTTTTTATCCTTTGGTAATCGCAGAAAATCGCTAACGATCGTAGCACCAGATTTGCTGATTTTTATGAAATTGGAATTATTTTCCACTATCCCAACCACATCCTTCAAGATCGATACGCTTGAACTGTAATAATTAGCTGCGTAAACGCGGTTTTGAATCGGATTCCAGGCGAAAACCCGGGGACCGCTCCCCACATTAATATATCCGATTATGCCGTTACTGACACCATTAATAATTGAAACGTAATCATCCGCATAGTTAGCGCAGTAGATTTTGTTGTTATTAGGATCATGGATCAGCGCCTCAGGGTATTCCCCAACAAACTTGGTAGTTATAATAGAATCTCCTTCGCCATCGATTATGGTTACGCTATAACTGAGCTCATTAGCGCAATAGACTTTATTGCTGTTTGGATTGTAAATTATGGCACGAGGTTGTATGCCAACTGCAATCGTGGTAATTACCACATCTGTCTCTCCATCAATGATCGTTACATTCGTGCCCAGCCAATTAACACAATAGATCTTATTATTGATCGGATTGAAGGCCATTGAAACAGGGCAGTTATCAACAGTGATCAAGTTTATCACTGAATCGGTATTGCCGTCAAATACTGTTATATTGTTGTCACCGCTATTAGCACAGTAAACCTTATTGTTGGTTGGATTAAAAACAAATGCACGAGGGCCATCACCAACGGTGATGGTTATGATAATATCATTAGTGGCGCCGTCGATTATCGTGATATTGTCATTATCGCTGTTTGCGCAATAAACTTTATTGTTGATTGGATTGTGCAGCAAGGATGTTGGACTGTATCTAATATCGATTGTCGTAATAACGCTATCAGCCACGCCGTCGATCACGGTTACGTTATTACTTTCCTCGTTGGCGCAATAAATTGCATTGTTATTGGAATTGTAAGCCAAAGCCACGGGAAAATCACCGACCGGAACCGAAGTGATAACCGAATTAGTTGCTCCGTTAATAATCGTTGTATTATTGCGCCTCCGATTAGCGCAATAAATCTTATTATTGTATGTATTATATGCCAAAGCGCAGGGCATAGATTGCCCCAAAGCAATCGTTGCTGTCACAACATTATTGACACCATCGATGACCATAACATTATCGCTGCCCCAGTTCCCGCAAAATACTTTCATATTCGCTGGATTGTAAACTAAAGCCAAGGGATTATATCCAAGGGCGACTGTAGCGATGACATTATTGCTTGCACCATCAATCACGGTCACACTCTGGCTGTTGCTATTAGCGCAGTAAATTTTGTTATTGGTTGAATTGTAGATCAGTTCACATGGATTGGAACCCACAGGGATCGTTGCGATGATTCCGTTGGTTGCACCATCGATCACGGTTACATTATTACTCCCCGTATTTGCACAGTAAATTTTGCTATTAGTTGAATTGTACGCCAGGGCATGCGGACCAGATCCAACAGGGACCGTGGTGATGACCGCATTGGTCGCGCCATCGATTACGGTGATATCACCACTTCCTTCATTGGTGCAATAGATCTTATTATTAATCGGGTTGTAAACCAGCGCAGACGGCCATGTTCCTGCCGAAATTGTCACGATGACCGAATCGGACGCGCCATCAATCACAGTGATATCATCACTTAAATAATTTGTGTTATAAACTCTATTATTAGTTGAATTATATGCCAGAGCCCTTGGTGCGGTCCCGACTGCAACCCATCTGATAACATTATTGGTAGCGCCATCAATTATTGTGATATTATCACTCCATTGATTGGTACAATATATTTTATTATTGGTGCGATTGTGAGTTAACGCATATGGATAACCTCCTACTGACACAGTGGTGATCAAAGAATTAGTTGCACCATCAATGACCATGACATCATGGTTGCTTATGCGAGTGCAATAAACTTTATTATCTATAGAATTATGGATCAATGCGCAAACATAATAACCAGTGTCAGATGCTATCCTGGCAATCCCCTTATCGGTTGCACCATCAATTGCAATCACATAATATTTACCACCGACATATATCGTATTATTTATGTCATTATAGGCAAGGGAGTATGGTCCCTGTAGTCCGCAATAGGAATCGGGCACACAAATCGTTGTTTCCAGCCACTGAGCACTGGTTACACTTATGAATATAAAGAATATACCTATATAAAATTTTGTCGTATTCATAAACCCTCTAGTAAATTGTATACCAAACGATTCCGATGTCAAGGCATTCCTGAGGACTGTTAGGCCACTACGCGGTGTTATGCAGGTTGACCCTGCCTTGATGATCAGCTTTTTACTAGATACCCGAGATCGGTCAACGTTTCAATGAATTCGTTAAAATCCCGGTCAGCGTACGCGCGGACCGGTGAAGAGCGTGACCCCGGGCGCGACCTTTTCCGGCGCGCCGCCTGTGAAGATGATCACTTGCACCCGGTTGAGCTTGGTATAAACGTTGATCTAATTAACCTGCCCCTTTAAGATCCGGGTGCTGACAAGATCTTTGCCCCGGCGCAGGGTTATGCCCTGGGCATCTACCGTCACCGAACGGATCACGTTTTTCTGCCACAGCATGTAATCAACCAGCATGTAAAGCCGATAAAAATGCTGCCGATTATGAACAGCCCGAGCGTGAAGATCGTCCGTATGAAAAGCAGCAACAGCAATAAAATGATCCCAATGATTACGCCGCCCGCGCAAAAGTGGGGTCAAATCTCAACAATATAACATACTGCGATTAGTAATTCTGTAACAGTATATAAACTTAATTGTTATAATGTTGAGATTTGACCCCAGGAGTACATTAATAACAACGGATCAAAAATCGTTTTTTGGGTATCCTGATCGCAGCTACTTGCCCGTCAGCTCGAATTCAAAAATTGCCGCGCATTCCTTGCGGGCCATGATATCCGTGTCGTGGGAAATTATCATGTATTTTCCCGCGGGCAGGTCCATGGGGTGATATTTTGTGGTCAGGTAGGCGGTCCGCCCCTTTCCGATCTCTTCCTGGATCATGACATCAACGATCTCCTTTTTCATTTTGACCTTATTATACACTTCATAGGTGGTCCGCAGCTGGTGCAGACTATCATCGGTCTCCAAATTATAGACTTCATGATACAGATAAAAGGGTTTATGCACAGAAAACGTATTTTTAGCCAGAGGGATGAACCGGCCCGGTGGCTTGCGGAATTTTTCAACCGTAGCGAAATTATCGATCAGTATCGCGGGTACAAGGTCGCTAATCTTTTTCGCCTCCTCGGCATATTCCAGGAGATTTAAATTAAGATCTTTTTTACCCACCTTACGGTTCTTTAGATCATACAGGCGATAAACAGCGCGATACTGTCTTGGCTCAAGCCATAAATTCAGTTCATCATAATATATGCCCGCGCCTTCTCCAACGGACTTTAATGATCTTCGTGATTCGTAGACCAGACTATCATTGCGGCGGTCATAAACCTCGGTCACCTGGAGAAATAGCAGTGACGTATCGGCGATTTCAATATTCAGGTACAGCTCTACGCGAGTCAAACCTTTTTCCTGGATGAACCGCCCGAATGTCAGATCAAAATCTAAAACCCCGGTTGATTCTGCGGTCATGTTGCTTTCGGTCGTATCTTCATTCAGGTAGTTGATCTTTGCCTGTTCCCCAAATTCGGTCATCGCGATATTTTTAAATGCCCGGAATTCCTGGACAAAATCGAATTCGATGCCAATACTTTTGTAGGTCCAGATCTCGGCCGGTTTTACGATCTCTTTTGATGCGCTCATCATCATCTTCTGCTGGTTGTATACGGTCCGGTCAGTGGGCATCCCGTATTTTATATAGACCGGCAGCCGGTCGTCATTCAGGGGTTCATACCGGCCGAATTCCCGAAAGGCAAAGTCAGTCCGTTCCTCGAATTCGCTTCTTTTCTCCTCGTTACCCTGCCAGTACGCGTCACAGAACGAGGCTCTTTCGCTCGCTGATGTCAGGTCCAGGTACGTCGCTGCCAGGCTGGAATCGGTCGCCTTGAATCCAAGGAACGTTTTTTTCTCTTTATCGGTCAGGCGATAATACCGCGCGGCCAGGCGATGCATGTAGCTAAGGCTGCACCCCGCGACGATCACGGCCAGCAGTACAATTTTAATACAACGGCTCTTTATCATGATGCGACCGGCCTTTGGACTATCCATGTTCAATGCAGCAATACCGGTATCCAGAACAGAAACAGGATCACGGGAAGAAGCAGCAGCAGCTTTTGATTGGATGATCTTGAGATATTCTGAACAAAAAGCCCGCTGTCGCCGGCTATGTATGCATAAACATCGACCAAACTGACCGCGCAGGCACGACCGGGGGTGTAATGGAACCCCGCTTCTTCCAGGTTCGCCGGTCGATTGATATTTATGATGCGCAGGCCCGCGGCGTGATCCGCAATATAAGCATATGGCACGCGCACGCAAACACCGCGGGCGATGCCGATCGTTTTGTAATAACCGGTCATTACCGGTTTGAAAATATCCCTGACATCGACGATGCAGAGACCTTTATAGTCCGCCACATAGGCATAGTACCCTGCGACATCGATATCGAGGGCATAACCGGGCGTATCACAAAAACCGACTTCGCAAGGGGATCCTGGATCGGCCACGTTCACGATCCGCAGCCCGGCATCATGATCCGCGATGTATGCCTGATACCCTTTGACACGGACGCTCAAAGCCGGGCCCGGCGTTCGATGACGGCCGGTCATCACGGGGACCGCAGGATCTGATATGTCAATGATCATCAACCCCGAATCTCCAGCCGCTACATAGGCGTGGATATTGGCCATATCAACGGCATAGGCATAACCCGGGATTGCGAGCGAGCTTAATTTACGCGGAATTGCCGGATCCTTGACATCCCAGATCTCGAATCCGCCGGCACCGCAGGCAACGCAAAGGATATACGAAGAACAATCCAGATCATGGATCAGGCCCGAGGCCACTATGCTTTCCGACAATTGGCGGGGTTTACCGGGTCTTGAAATATCATATATGACAACGCGGTTGTCCAGACCGGCGAACGCCAGGCTGTGATACTCATCGCAGGATGCCGCGTAGGATACCCCATGAACTTTCTCTTTCTGCGATGATGATGCCGCCGGGAATAATTGCAGCAATACGGAATCAGCCGGGTTATTCAGGCTTTGTGCCAGGCCTGCGGACAACGCCGCGGTCATGAAGAATAACATGAAAGATCGCATGGTACCTTTTTATTCTATGGCTAAGCCTAGGATATTGAATTATGATTGTTTGTCAACACTCCGTGCAGATCAATGTCACTTGACATTCCCCGGACAATCGTTATCCTTGTTAAGAAGGAAAACCCATGCTGGCGTTAATGCTTTTTCAGGTTTTGCCCCTTGAAGTCGATTGTTATCGGTTCGGACAGAACCAGGTGGAATGCTGGTACCAGATCGACCTGGCTGCCATTCGCACAGCCACTGGACAGGATACGGCTTTCAAGAGTTATTCATACCGTTTCGTGGTACGATCAGTGACAAATCAGGATTCGATCGTCCGAGAAGGCAGAAAAGTCGCCAGCACCGCCGGCCTTGGCGCCGGCAGTTACATTCTTGATTTTGTGCAGCTACACCTCTTCCCCGGAACGTTCACCTATCGGTTGGAAATCACCGCCGGGGATAGCACGGCAACAAAAGAAGACACTATCATGGTGGAATCCGACACCGTAGTTTTTAGTGCCAGCGATATTATTCTTTCTAAGAAAAATCTTGCAGGTTCCAGGCCTTCCAGCAGTGGTCATGAATTTATCCCCATGGTCGCGCCAGAGTACACTTTTACCGATACGCTTGTTTCTTACATGGAAATCTACGGGCTTGTGCCCGACAGCCTGTTTTACGAAGTCATATATGAGATAATTGACCGTGACGACAGATCAATCTGCGGAAAAAGCGTGAAACGGACCAAATATGCCTATAATCAGGTCGACACGTTGAATGTTCCTTTGCGGGATCTGGACAACGGTGATTTTGAGCTTAGCTTGACTATCATTGATCCGGCACAGGATCAAAAACTCAATAGAAGCGCGCCGTTTGTGGTCAGACCGGGTCCGGATTCGCTGGTTTTGAAAAACATGGCGTACTGCCATGAGATCCAGTATCTCGTTTCAGACGCTGAATACAAAAAATTCAGCAAACTGGATGAAAAAGAGAAAGCCGGCTATCTCGTTAAGTTCTGGCTGAAGAACGATTATCATCTTTTTGAGCAGAGAATGCTATTGGCCGACGAAAAATTTTCGACCTCAAGATGCCAGGGGAAAGATAGTTACCGGGGCCGGTTCTATATATTAAAAGGACCGCCGGATGAAATTGAATCAATGCCCATGCTGAACTGGGCAAGACCGCTAGAATTGTGGCATTATTACGCGCTGGGATTTTCGGCGCTCTTTTGCGATAAAAAACAGGACGGTAATCCGCTCCTGATCAAGGTCTTAAAAAGCGGTGAAAGTTACGATGAAGAAAGCGTCTTGAGGGATATCGCACCGGGGACCTTTAAAGCAGAGCGCACGCCTGAAGACGAAGAGTGGGATAAAACGCGCTAACTATTTTTTACGGGATATCCTAACCCTTTCAGTGTCTTGATAAATTCGTCAAAATCGCGATCGGCGAACGCGTCGTTCGTCAGACGGACCCGCGGTCCGGTGAAGAGCGTGACGCCGGGCGCGACTTTTTCCGGCGTGCCGCCCGTGAAGATCACGATCTGCGCGCGGTTGAGCTTATAGTAAACGTTCACCTGGCTGACCTGTTCTTTCAGGATCCGGCTTGAGATAAGGGCTTCACCGCGTCGCAGGGCGATGCCCTGTCCATCGACCGTCACCATCCGCACGCCATTTTTGTGCCACATCAGATAATCAACCAGCATGTAAAGCGCGATAATAAAACTTCCGATGATGAAAAGCCCGAGCGTGAAGATCGTCCGTATGAAAAGCAGCAACAACAGCAAAATGATTCCAACGATCACGCCGCCCAGGTTTACGATCAGGAGCGAGCCGCGAGAGGCGGTCATGGAAAAAAATGCATTTTTGTCTTTTTGCTCTTTTATCTGCTGTATTTCATAACGGTCAGGGCGATAACGGCTTTCCATGACCCTGACGGTCAACTGCTGAAGGATCTGCAGTTCGTCATCCAGCTTACTCCCCGGCGTCGTTTCATCGATGCGGATCCTTTCCACTTCTTTGCCGGTAGTTTTTTCCCGGACGACCACGAAATAATCGAAGCCGTTACAAATACCCGGTTGTTTTATTTCGGTCATTGATTCAGAATATAAAATTAGTTGTGCAATGTCAAGTATGAGATTGCTTCGTCCCGCATAGGTGGCACGGGATTCGCAATGACAGGATGGGAACCATGGGTTTTAGCGCGGCATCATTGTGCCGATGGGCAGGATCATTTCCTCCATCGATATGCCGCCGTGCTGGAACGTGTATTTGAATTCCTTTTCGTACTCGGAAGGTTTGGTGGCATAAATAAAATAATAGTCTTCCTTGGCAATGGCGAACCTTACCGACGAGTTCTCGGCCGGCAGTGCGACATCGCCCGGGTTGTTGAGCATATATGCGGTTTTTTCATCGACCCGCAGGGCGGGTCCGTACTTGTAACGCAAATTTGGGGAAATCTCCCGGCCACCGTAGATGATCGAAGGTCGTCGTACATGAATGAAGCCGTGATCGGTCGTCAGGATGACGGGTCTTTTTCTTTTGGCGATCAGCCGGAAGAGCTCCTGGATCGGGGAGAGCGGGAACCAGTAGCTCAGGAGGTTCAACAGGACGCGCTCGTCATCGAGCAGGCCTTTCATGTCACCGCGGCCCGGTATGGAATGGAGCAGCAGGTCGAAGAAGTTGATGATGATGATGGCGATATCGCTGGTATCGCCGGCGATCTTCTGGACATTTTTTTCGATCTCATCGATCGTCGATAATTTATGGAAGGAAAAATTGAGCCGCAGCCCGCTGCGGTTCAGCAGTTCGGTAAAGAGCTCTTTTTCAAAGCGGTTCTGGCCCTTTTCCTCGAACAGCCAGTACTGCGGGTATTTCCGGACAATATCGAGCGGCAGAAGGCCGGAAAAAATGGCATTCCGTGAATAGGGCGTGGCACTGGGGAGTATGGAATAGAAGTATTGCGTCTGGATCTCGTAATAGTCACGGAAAAAAGGCTGGAGCCGTATGTACTGGTCAAGCCGCATCGAGTCGAAGATCACGAAGAACACCGGACCTTCCTTAAGATGAGGGAAAATGACCTGGGGGAATACGTTATGGGACATCAAGACGCTGTCTTTTTTTATGAAATTCTTATAATTGTACTCGATATACTTGGTGAAACCGGCGTTGGCTTCCCGTTTTCTCTCGTCGTGGATCTCCTTGAGTTCCTTGCTGCCGAATTCCAGGAACTTGGTATCCCAGGCCACCAGGCTGCGGTAGTATTCGATCCATTCATGGTGGTCACTGGGCTGGCCCAGGTCCCGAAACTGCGTGGCATAATCCTCCGCCATTTTTTCTATGATCAGCGACCTGCGTTTGAGGATGCGGTTGAGCACGGAAAGCAGCTGGTTGAAGCTGAACGGTTTTGTGATATAGTCGTCGACCCAGCCGCCGTACGCCTGTTTCATAAGGCTTTCCTCTTCGCTCTTGGTGACCATGACGACGAGCTGCTGGGGATTGTCGGTTTTCACTTTCTTCAGAACTTCCAGGCCGTCGACCCCGGGCATGATCTCATCGAGAAAGATAAGGTCAAAGACCTCTTTGGAAGCAAGGTTGACGCCGTCCTCGCCGGAAGTGGCGGTTTTCACTTCATATCCTTCCTGGTTCAATAAATAAATGAAAGGTTTTAAAAGATCGATCTCATCGTCTATCCATAAAAGCTTCATTTCTTTTTCCTCTCCGGCTGAGATGCCGCCGCTGGGATCACGATCTGAAAGGTCGTGCCTTTGGGTCCGGTTTTTTTCAGGATCAGCTTACCTTCATGGTAATCCTCAATGATCCTTCTGGTCAGGACCAAGCCCAGTCCCCAGCCGTACTTTTTAGTAGTATAACCGGGTTTAAAAATTTCTTTTTCTTTCTTGATGCCGCCGCCGGTGTCCGATATCTCGATGACCGCTCCTTCGTTCGCATACGTCTTGATCGAGATAACGCCTTTTCTCGATCCCATCGCGTCCAGCGCGTTCTTCAAGATGTTCTCCACCGCCCAGCCGAGGAGGACATCGTCAAATAACGCCGGTGGGAGCGGTTCGTAGTTTTCAACGAACTCGATCTGGGCATGCGCGCGACGTTTGATGTAGTCAACGCTCCGTGTGACCATGGGCATCATGTCTTTTTCCACGAGCCGGGGCGGAAGGCCGATGCGCGAGAATTTCTCCAGCACTTCCTTCATCCGCTCGGTGTCCTCGGCGATGCCGGTGTAGATATCTTTCGGCAGGTTGCCTTTCAGCGTCTCAAGCCAACCGCCCAACGAACTGAGCGGGGTCGCCAGCTGGTGAGCGGTCTCCTTGGCGAGACTGTTCCAGATCTTTTCCTCCTCGCTCTTGCGGTATATCAAATAACCCCAGAAACCGAGGAACAGGAAGGCGATCAGAAAAGCGGTCTCGATAAAAGGGAGGATCTGCAGCAGACGGGTGAACGGCGAAAGACCGTAGTGTACGTAACCGACGACCGTGGAATCTGCGCCCTGACGGATCACGATGGGGATCGGGATCTGGTTCCGGTCGAGTTTTTTTACGACCGTTGCGAGGCTGGTATCCGCGACATTCCGGGACGAGTACGGGACGCCCTTTTCGGTCGTGAGGATGACCGGGAAATCGATCCGCTGGATCACTTCCTGGAACAGGATCTCAAGGAGGACTTCTTCGTCCATGCCCGGTCCGGAAGCATATTTGGCGAAGATCCGGGAAGTGGTCTCGGTTTCGCGCCGGATCCGCTGGATGAGAAAATTGGAATAGATGTAGGTGACGATACCCATGAGTCCGATACCGATCAGAAAATATATCGCCAGCGTACGGGAGGTGAATTTATGGCCGAGCTTCATGGCGTCTCTTTGATTTTTCGCGATACACGATCTGGTCCGCGTGATCGATCAGTTCGCCGAAATTCCTGCCGTCAACCGGGTACGTGGCGATGCCGAAGGAAAAATCAACGGTCACGTTCCGCGCCGTATCTTTTTTCAGGTGGCGGATGATGTTTTGCACGGTCAATCGCGCCGCCCTGGCGCCCGCACCGGGGAGGAGGATGATGAACTCATCACCGCCATAGCGCGTGACAAAACCGGTCTTGCCGACCGCAACCGCGAAGATGCCGGATATCTCCCTTAAGATCCTGTCGCCGCGCAGATGGCCGTACTTGTCGTTGAACTGCTTGAAATTATCCAGGTCGATCATGATTATGGAAAAAGGTGACGCATCGCGCGTCACCAGGTCCGCCATCCGGTCTCTCAAGAAGCGGTAGTTATAAATGCCGGTCAATTCGTCGGTGTTGGAGAGCCCCTCGACCTTGGCAAACAACTGGTTGTTCTCGATCGCCAGCCCGAGAAAATCCCCGAAAGTTTCCAGAAGCTTGATCTTTTCCAATGACGGCGCCAGGTTGTTGACGGGAGCATCCAGTGACAGGTAACCAAGCAATTCCCGGTTCTTGGAATAGATCGGTGAGATCAGGATATCGCCCTTGTGCCAGAAGTTGGCAATGCGCTCCTTGGTCTTGAGCGGGTGTTTATATACCTCGTACTCGTGAATGGTGTCCGGCGTTTTGCTCACCGGTATGTAAAACGAATTGGATATCCGGAAGCGGTTTTGAAGCAGCGTGTTGATCATGCTCAACGGCGGGTGGATGTCCCGGGCCTTGCGGTATTTGTCCGCCGAGATGCCGACCTGACTCACCCGGTTGAACGTTTCGGTGCGCTGGTCATACAGCGACAGCAGGATCCGGTCGAAACCGAGTATTTTCTGCACCTGGTTCAGCAGGCTGCTGAAGAACGAGCGCAGCTCCAGCGTCGACATCATCATCTTGGTCAGCGTCTGCAGGCCCTGGCTTTCGTTCAGCGCCCGGTTCAATTCATGGATCAATTGGACGCGCTCCAGCGCGATCGACGCCTGGTTGACCAGGAATTTGAGTCGGGTGATCGCGGTATTCCAGCTGAATTTCTGCGGATCTTCGAACAGCAAAAAGAAACCATGAACTTCATTCTTTATCGTAAGCGGCACAAACGTTACCTGCTGGGTTTTGGTCTTGAGAACCTTGTTAAGAAAGCGGTGCTTGGGGTAGTCGGAAGTGAATATATGACGGTAATTGAAGATCTGATAATAGAATTCGGCGGGGATCTTTTCCAGGCTCAGCGTTCGCTCCGTGCCGATCAGGTTATCCTCGGCCAGGTAGAACATCAGCACCTGCTTGGTCGCCAGCATTTTCTGGGCGGCGGATTCGATCTGCTGGATGATCTTTTTCTCATCCAGAGTGGTAATGATGTGCAGGTTGAGTTCGTTTATGATCTGTGATTCAATGATCCGGTCCTTCGAGACCTTGCGGATCGAGACCGCTTTGGTTATCAGCCCGAGCAGGGTCAGGATCGTCTTTTGCTCGACCGGGGAGATAGGGCTCTTGGCCAGCAGCTGGTTGACGATCGCCGTCACCGTGGCCAGGTCCGTGTCCCACAGGTCAAGGGAATCGATAACGGTCAAGATCGTGTCAAAATGCTGCCGCTGACTTATCATGGCGTTACTATCGGTTTGCTAAGTATCCTCGCCAAATGGCCGAGCTCGTCATCGGCACCGCAATATGCGTCGCTGATACAGAGCAGCCTGTAGATATCGGTCATGGATGTGAGTTTCCGGTCGGGAACGATCATATCGCCGTCCCACGACGCGGGAGCGCGGCCGTTTACGAAAAGCAGCGGATGTCTTTTGTTGATCTCCTTGCTCATTTTTTTCAGTTCCGCGACCGGCAGCTTCAGATAGTGGACCGGCTCTTCGATCTTTACGGGGAAATAGCTGATAAACCCTTTTATATCGTCCTTGAACAGTATATTGTAATACGGGAAACAACCGGTGCCGAAGAAGGTCATCCGGCGTTCCACGTCGGTCAAGAACGGCAGGCTCAGGTTGACAGGGCTGTTTAGTTCGATCAGATATATGAATGTCCTGCCGGCCAGGCTCGCTTTAGCGCGATCGAATTCCTTGGTCAGGACGGTCAAGGATTTTTCATAGAAGATGATCTCGAACAGGTTCGGCTTGGCGATCTTGAGGATGGGTTCCAGGTTTCTGGAAGCAAGCATGACGATGTGACCAAGCGAATGCAGTTCGCCCAGAAAGGGCAGCCATGTTAAAAATCCAGTGGTCGCAGCCGGCGGGGAAACCAGGTAATTTACCCTTTTCTTAATGCCGATCGGCTTGAAGTTCTTCACAAACCGTTTTTTGTTGGCGCGGATGTACAGTGATTGTGCGATGTTCATTGGGCCAATTTTTTCTGGCTTTCAATATATTCGGGCGGTTTGCCGCGAGCGATGACATCCTTGGTTATCACGCACCGCTCGATCGCTTTTAACGAAGGAAGGTTGAACATGATATCCAGCATGTGATGCTCTATGATCGACCTCAGCGCGCGCGCGCCGGTATTGTATTTCATGGCTTGCTCGACGATTTCTTCCTTGGCATCGGGCGTGAATTCAAGCTTGACGCCTTCCATTTCAAAATACTTGCCGTACTGCTTGAGCAAGGCATTGCGGGGTGTCTCCAGCACTTCCATCATGACTTCTTTGGAAAGCTTGTGGACCGGCGCAATGACCGGGACGCGGCCGACAAACTCCGGGATCAAGCCGTACTTGATCAGGTCTTCCGGCGCCACCCGTGCGATCAGTTCGTCATGGGAAAGGTCGGCCAGGGAGCGGTCGGTAACGAACCCGATCGTCACTTTTTTAAGACGGCGGGCAATGATCTCCTCGATCCCGCTGAACGTGCCACCCAGGATAAAAAGAATGTTCCGCGTATTGATCTTCAGATATTCCTGCTCCGGGTGCTTGCGGCCGCCGTGCGGCGGGCAGTTGGCTTCCGTGCCTTCCAGGATCTTCAGCAGCGCTTGCTGGACGCCTTCGCCAGATACATCCCTGGTGATGGAAGGCGAATCGCTCTTGCGGGCGATCTTGTCGATCTCATCAAGATAAATGATGCCCATCTCCGCGTTTGGAATATGGTAATTGGCCGCCTGGATAAGACGCAGTAAAATATTCTCGACGTCTTCGCCCACGTAACCGGCCTCGGTCAGCGGCGTAGCGTCGGAAATGGAAAAGGGAACGTGCAGGAGCCGCGAAAGCGTTTCCGCCAGCAGGGTCTTGCCGGTGCCGGTCGGTCCCAACAGCAGGATATTGCTTTTCTGGAGCTCGACATCGCTGTTCTTGGTCGTGATCCGCTTGTAATGATTGTAGACGGACACCGAGATGACCTTCTTCGCCCGTTCCTGACCGATGACATACTGGTCAAGGAATGTTTTTATTTCCAATGGTTTGGGCAGCACGAAGGGTTGCAGCGGGGGCGGTTCTTTTTCGTCTTTGAGCAGGTCGTGGCACAGCTGGATGCAGTCCGAACAGATGTAGGCTTGTTTGCCGCGGAACAGCCGTTTTACGGATGCTCGCGGCCGCTGGCAGAATGAGCAGACCGTCTTTTTCACGATTCCTTGGTTTCCTTCGTTTCTTTTGTTTCTTTCCTGGTCACGATCACGCTGTCGATTATTCCGTACTCATTTGCTTCTTGCGCGGACATAAAATAGTTGCGGTCCGTGTCCTTCGCGATTTTTTCCACGCTCTGTCCCGTGTGTTTGGACAGAAGTTTGTTGAGCGTTTCGCGGATCGTGAGCACCTCGCGCGCATGGATAGCGATATCTGATGCCTGGCCCTGGTAAGCGCCTTCGGGCTGGTGGATCATGATGCGGCAGTGGGGAAGACCGTAACGTTTGCCCGCTGCCCCTGCGGAAATAAGCAGGGCGGCCATGCTGGCGGCCATGCCGATGCAGATCGTGGAAACCGGGGATTTTATGTACTGCATCGTGTCATAGATGGCGAGGCCGGATGACACGATACCCCCCGGCGAATTGACATACAGGAATATTTCTTTGTTCGAATCCTCGGCATCAAGGAACAGAAGCTGCGCGATCGCAAGGTTGGCAACGTTATCATCGATCGGCGTGCCGATGAATACGATCCGGTCTTTCAGTAGTCGCGAGTAGATATCATATGCCCGTTCTCCGCGACCGCTTTGCTCAATGACGAACGGTACGGTTAGCATCGCTTGCCTCCTTGGGCGAAAGGATCCGCCCCTTTTCGCTGATCTTGCCGTTCTTCAAAAGATGCTCAATGGTTTTTTGACGCGTCATGATCCGCCGGAAATACGTAATGATGTCAAGGCGGTTATCGTCGTCCAGTTTCATGCCCATATGCTCTATGAGGGTAAGGATCTCTGATTCATCGATCGCGATATTGTCTAAAACGGCGATCTTGTCGAGGATGAGATTGAACCTGACCCTTTTTTCCGCCATGTCCCAGAATCTTTCCTTGGTCGCGTCGGAATCCGGGAGATTATTCCTCTTTATCATGTCCTGATACTCGTTGTTGATCATTGATTTGGGCGTATTGAAACGGACCCGTTCCAGGAGCACCTGGGCGATGGACTCTTTCATTTCCTCTTCGATCCTTATTTCCTCGCGTTTCTGCAGGTCTTCGGTCAGCTGTTTTTTCAAGGTTTCCAGGCTCTCGAACCCGAGATTCTTAGCAAACGCTTCGTCTATGTTCGGCAGGACCTTTTCTTCGACCTTTTTTATTGTCATTTTATAGATCTGGTTCGCGGCCTGGGCTTCTTTATACTGGCCCTTTTGCACGCCGACCAGCGTGCGGTTGATCTCGTCCGGAAAGTTCCGGTCGCCGATCCTGATCATGACGTCCTTTTCAGAACTCTTGACCTGGTTATTCTCGATGATCTCAAGATCCATGGTGACGAAGTTGTCGACCGCGGCTTGTCCCGTCACCTCCTGGATCAAAGCTGCCCTTTCCCTCATGTTGTTCAGCGTTTCATTCATTAGGTGTTCAGGCGGTAGCGGCTTTTCCTTGATTATCTCAAGCCCGATGTAGTTTTCCACCGTGAATGCAGGCACGATCTCAAGCCGCATCTGAAATTTGATCTTATCGCCTTCTTCGATGTTCAGGAGCTGGACCGGAGCCGCGGGTTGCCATTTCTTTTCCGTGAGCAGTTCAATGTAGTATTTGGTGATCAGGTCGTTAAGGGCCTGTGCTTTGATCGTGTCCTTGAATTTGGTTTTAATTATCTCCCTGGGCACCCGGCCTTTGCGAAAGCCCTTGACCGACGTATCTTTTCGCAATTTGTCCGTCTCGTGTTCCATGAAAACAGCAAGTTCTTCGACAGGGACAAGTATCTCCACTTCCTTTTCAGATTCATTGTCGACTTTCAACTCATATTCCAAAAAAGACCTCCTTGGTCAAAAGACAGAAGTTGGGATGTTAAGAAGTTAAGAGGGTATGAAATAAATGAAAAACAGTTTTTTTGTTTAAATATTTTCTTTATTCTCAACTTCATAACTTCCCATCTTCATTTTATCATTTTTTCTGCTATTCCCAGCCTCATAACTTCATAACCTCATATCTTCATTACTTTAATGCGAGGAGGGGGAGTTGAACCCCCATCCCTTACGGGGCTGGATCCTAAATCCAGTGCGTCTGCCAGTTCCGCCACCCTCGCGTAAAACCATCAGCTCAAGATTTAAGCGCCAGATCAGAACGCTAAAAACCATGTAGAACTGATCATCAAACGCAGAGTATAACGATCTTATGCTAATTATACCCTAAATGATTGTAATGTCAAGTAAACCGAATTTCGGGGTTTTTGCTGAAATCTCGGCAGTTTTCATCACTGTAATCATCAGTGAATCGCTGTAATCGAAGATTTCTTGTATTATACAGAAATCTCGGCAGAATTATCTGAGGGTTACTCCTATAATACCATTATGCGTAGGATATTCCTGAAGGAAATTGTAGTCATAGTGAAGATAAAATATGCCTAACTTAAGGGTGAAACCGGCCATTGCCCGGTGTTCATTCTGGGCTGACATTGTGACGTTTATTTCCTCGGTTTGAGGTACGGAACCTCCCCCGGATTCCGGGATCTCATACTCAAAATTATAATGGAAGTAGATCTTTGTCCCTTCCAGGCCGACCCCGATAAAAGGCTCAAAGACGATCAGGTTCTTTGATACCAGGAATTGAAGGTTCCAGGTTTGGCTGCTTAGGATATCTGTTCCGGTGGAGTCGATCAAGTGGAACCACTGCATGGCGCCGCCGATCGCCAGGTCAATGGGAAGCGGGATGGTTTTCATGAACGGCAGTGAATTTAGGTTCTGCTTGAGCCCAATACCCAGGAAATGTATCCGGGTGTCCTGATAAGTATAAGGAATGTATCGGATCGCTGCTTCGGTACCGAACATAAGGCCGACATTGAGCTGAGGCATGACAAGGGGAACACCGGAAACGTTAAAGCCGCCGGGTATAAACGGGGGGATACCGCGGGCATTTTCAGATGCCGGTACATCGGTCCGGTTATCCGGTCCGACTATCGTGCTCACGCTGTCAAGAAAGAGCGTGTCGTATACGAGCACACCACTTTCAAGCGAACATACGACAACTTCGGCTTGATTGAATATCTTTGCCATCTCGGGGATCTGGATCCACATGGCGCGGACGCCGAGATCGAACCCGAGCAAACTGTGGCTGGTTGCGGAATGGAACAAACCAGTTGAGATCCCGGTTCCAAATGCGGTAACTATGGGTTGGGTATAACCTTCAAGCAGGTTCTGGCTTACGCTCTTGATCTTTTCGGCAAGCGAGGACTGCGCCTGGATGACCGGCGTCAGGCAGAAAAAGCCAATGACCAGCAATGTAACTGATAATGATGCGCGAGTTTTCATTTCATACCTCCTTTAAAAGCTGCGGGGCCGACGAGACTCGAACTCGCGACCTCCTGCGTGACAGGCAGGCGTTCTAACCAAACTGAACTACGGCCCCTGTCGCAATTATATTCATTATCGAATATTAGTCAAGGGGAGTCGATTCTTTGACCTTGACTACGCCTGTGATTTTATTATATTATTTAAATAAAATGACAAAGAAAATAAAAAAGAAAAAAGCAACGGGAAAAAAGTCCAGGTCACCGCCATTCAATTACTGCGACTACCGCTGTGAACGGTGCGCCGAGCAGGAAAACTGCCGCGTCTACAAGGACGACCGTGACCGCATGCTTGAACACTATGTCAAGGGCGAGGACCCGTATGATCCCAAGGTCTTTGCCGATGATCTGAAAGAGATCTTTGAAAAAACCAGTAAAATGATATCCAGAATGGCAGAAGAGGAAAATATCGACCTCGGCGCGGTCCCTGAGGAAGAGGTCCCTAAAGCCGATCCTGATTCGTATATCATATACCGCCTGGCCCATCAGTACTGCATGGACGCCCACGCGCTGGTAAAGAAAAAGCGGCACGAAGGGATCCCCCAGTGCATCGAAGAGGAATGGGGCGATTTCGTTTGGTATCATACGCTGCTGCCAGCCAAAACAGCAAGGCTGGTTTCCGGCTTTATCGATGATGACCTGGAAAGGGAATGGCGCAAGGCTGAAGAGGACGGTACGATCAGCGTCATCGTGAAAAGCATCACTCTTTCCCGACAGGCATTGCAGGTCATGCTTGACGAACTGCCCGATGATCTCCATGATATCGCGGATCTCCTTGAGCTGCTGGGCCGGTTCGAAAAACAACTGCAGACCGATATGCGACAAAAGGTCGGCGGGGAAACCTTAAAAAATAAGTGACCGATCATTGAAGAAACAATTTTCTTCGCAGCCGCGCAAAGCCAAAGTGAAAGGTAAGCTCAAAGCGCCCGACGGAATAACATTCCTGGGGACGGGCGGCGCGCGTTTTGTCATCGCCAAGCAGCTGCGGGCGACCGGCGGCATGTTGTTCAGGATCGGCGGCAAGAACGTGCTGGTCGATCCGGGACCGGAGTCGCTGTGCCGGTTGCTTTCATACGTGCCGGGAGTGACGCCTGATAAGCTTGACTGCATAATTTTGTCGCACAAGCACATTGACCATTCGGCCGATGTCAATGTCTACCTGGACGCGCTATCCGAGGGTGGCTTTAAGAAGCGAGGGCTACTGGTGGCTCCGCAGGACGCGTTCGGGCAAGACGGCGTGATCTATAATTACCTGCTGGATTTCATGAAGGAAATAAAGATCATAAAACCGGGTTTGTCATTCACGCTCGACGGTTTGGAATTCACATTTCCTGTCCGGCACGATCACCGCGTCGAAACGTATGGTTTTAAACTGGGATACGCCGGATATGCGGTGTCATACATAACGGATACGCGTTTTTTTAAGGAATTGATCGATGCTTACCGGGCGGATATCATTATCATGAACTTGATCAAGCTTGAGCCGTCCGATATCGATCATCTGTCCGTGCCAGACTGCGTCGAACTGATAAAAGGCATAAGACCAAAAGCCGCCATCATCACGCATTTTGGCATGACCATTATCAGGGCTGGTCCATGGAACATCGCGCGTCAGCTGACGAAAGAAACCGGGGTCAAAGTGCTTGCGGCCGAGGACGGCAGACACTACGAGATAAGCAAGCTGTTAGCTACCTAATCAAAATCCCCCTTCGTCCCCCTTTTTAAAGGGGGATAAGAGGGGGATAAGATTTTTTAGGATGTGAGTATATTAAATTATATTTTCACGACCTTGACCGTGTGCGTTTTCCCACTACAGTCGGCTTTCAATATATAAGCGCCGTTAGGCAGCGGCCGGCCGGCATCGTCCTTGAAATCCCACTGAATTATTCTGTTCCCGGTCGTTGAGATCCCCGACCATAATGTCCTGACCGATTGGCCCAAGCTGTTGTAGGCGACAAGGTTGACCGGTGAGCGTATCGATACATTCATTTCGATCACTACGGAATTACCAGACGGGTTGCCCCGGACAACGAGCCGGTTATTAACCGCCGCCTGTTGTCGCTGTTCAGCGACCGCGTAATTATGGCCCGTCGGTTTGAGGAACGGGTCGCTAAGCAGGGTCATGCCGTAATGCCAGCATAGCTCATCGAAAGTCACGCCGTCCGATGTGATATATGTGAACCAGTCCTTGAACGCTTCTCCCAACGTCTTTTGCTGTGAAAGCGGTTCATAGAAGTAATAAAATTCAAGCATGCTGCCGGTTTTTGTCGAACCCACTTCGCCCAGACCATAGCTTTGGTTGAACATCGACTGGCCGCCGCCATACCCACTTGTGGTGTAGCGCGAGAAGGAGCATGCAAAATGGTTGTAGAAATTAGCCGGGGGGTTCTGCGACGCGTACTCAGAGGAATAGTAGTAGTCATAGCTGCCGCCGTTATTGTAGACGAACTGATGCAGGTTGGGCGACGAGTGGGCAAAGAGCGCGACCCAGGCCATGGGCGTGTTGAGCTTGACACGGTAGATCGCCGCGCGCGTGGTCTCTTTATCCCAGTAATTCATTGTATCAGGATAGAGCAGAGAGACGTTTGCCGACCATTCGGGCCCCCAGTAGTTCCAGTCATCGTCGCAAAAGACTAAAGCCTGATGCTGGAGCGCTAGAGTATCATAGCGATAAGCGTTGTTCTTTCGGAAATAATTTTTTAAAGTCACGGTATCCGTGCCGATCCCGGTAGGTGTCAAGCGTCCGATAAAGATCTCGGGGTTGATCTCGCCTTCATGACCGTCGAATTTACCGTTACCTGCCGCCATCGTGTCCAGCCACGTGCCGTTGAGGTCCATGTAATACAGGTCCATGGGAAAATCCGCGTATCCATAGGTGTTGAAGTCATCGGCGACCTCGAACCATGCGACCGGCAGACTTCCGACCAACAACGCGCCTTCGATGTTATTTGTATTATACTGGCTCTGCAGGAAAGTGCGGAGCGATTCGGGCGTGCCTCCCGTCATCTGGAAACTGTAGATCGTGTAGCCTTCATACTGAAGGTTGTCAGTAAGCTGGTCGAGCGCGCCGATCAGCGCCGCGGCGATGCTCTGCTGGCAGATGATAACAACATTGCCCTGCCGTCCGTCGCCCTGAACAAATCGGTCCTGTAACCACGAGAAGGTTGTATAAGGGTGCTGGTTGATCCAGTCTTCATACGTTTCCGGATGCGAGCCTGGCGGGCCTGCCCAACGAAGCAGTGGGATCCGGGAATAATCAGCGGCAAAAGACAATGTAATTGCTGCTGTTAACAAAATCAAAATTGATGGTTTAGTATTCATGCAATCTCCTTTTTTAGCGAATATATTTAATGTTTTGAACATGGTCTTTATTGCCTTTTAAAATATGCACGAAATAACTGCCTGAAGAGACCTGGATACTTTTTTCATCTGAGCCGTCCCAAACAAGCTGATACTTGCCCTGGGCTGCTGTGGTATTATCGAGCAATGTTCTTACCAGACGACCCGCCGCGTCATAGATAGTTACCTTGAGCGGAGCGGAGATTTCTTCGGCAGCTACATTAAAGGGGATCGTGACATTGGTATTGCCCGAGGCAGGATTAGGGTAGATTCTGCCGGCGGATTTTATCGCATAAGTGCCTTTTTGATCCTCGACCCCCGAGGTATAAGCGTAAACCACCACGTAGGAATCGCTCGAGCTGCCGTAACGTACGATAATGATCTCATCACGGCCGTCGCCGTCCAGGTCCTCAAGGGTCCCGTTTCCGTAGAATCCGGTTATCAGCGGGCTTTCGTATTCCTGGGTATGCGTTGACGCATCGTAGACCCTGAATCTGCCGTAATAAGAAGGACTGGAATAATAATAACCTGCGATGACAAGTTCGCCCGCGGCATCATTATCAGTAGTCAAGGGAACGAGCATGCCGTTGCCGTCGATATCGCGGGGGTGGAACACATTGAGGTAGTCATACCCGGGAAATGATATTGTCCAGGCGGAAGTGTAATTGCCATTGTAGAACATGAAGGCGCTGCTGGAACGCGCTTCCAGTTCGACCAGGTTATCTGCGTCAATATCAAAGCCATAGGCACCGCCCCATCCGTATTGCCCGAGGTTCGGGCTGGTCCATTCAGCGGTGTACTGGGCAAAGCAAAGGTTGGTAAATATTAATACTACCATAGTTTTTATATTGAATTTCATATAACCTCTTTTTTGTTTAATCGATCTCAGCATATATTGTTTACAGCAATAAACAAATTTAGATTCTTCGCTTCATTCAGAATGACAGATTCAAGTGTCATTCTGAGTTTCGTGAAGCTAAACGAAGAATCTGAGATTGCCACGCGACCTGCGGTCGCTCGCAATGACAGAACGGTGGTAATCCCGTTTGCTGCAAACAACAGCAGCATCGGGGCGGAGGGATTTGTCGAGTTCCGCACGACTTGTGCGGGACGCAGATCCTGTTTCTACCTTCATTAGATAAAAGAAACAGGGAACCCGCGACTACCCTAACTTATCCCCGTACGACTTCTGTAATCCATACGCCTTCAATTCGGGGCGGAGGGATTTGAACCCACGACCCCATGGTCCCAAACCATGTGCGCTAAGCCGCTGCGCTACGCCCCGTAAACTTCAGGTTACAGATCCAGTACCTTGATTATTATATACCTAATTCAGCATGTGTCAAGGAAAGGAAGTTCTCGACTCTCTCGACTACGCTCGAGACAAGTCCGCTCGAACGGTATTCAGTTTTATAGACACCCCTCACCCTTACCCTCTCCCACAAGGGGAGAGGTAATATTATGGAAGATTGGGAGGCAAAATACATGGACTCCCGTTGGAATTGATCCCGTACCATGATATGGAATAGGAATGACAGGTGAAAAAAAATGGATTCCCGCTGGAGTTTACCCCGTACTCTGTCTGATACGGGGCGGGAATGACAGCACCGTGGAATTAAAAACCGATGGACCAGTCGATGGTCCAGTGCGGCTGGCTGGTCGCGAGGTCTTTGTACAGGAACGGAAAATTAACAGAGACCGGACCGATTGCGATCTTCAACCCCGCGTCGTAAGCGTCGCGCAGACTTCCGTCGCCTGCGGTTTGATCACGATATATGCCGTAATCTCCGAATAAACGGAACGGGATGTTCCGCGGTAGTTCCAAACCAATGCAGTACAGTTCGCTGGTCTTGATATGCTGCGTCTGATAGCCGTTCATGTTGCCATCGCCGGTAATATGTACGTGTTCCTGGGGCGAGAGGTAGCCCTCTTGGCTGAACACGAGGTCTGCCAGCTGCGATATCCTTAGTTTCCCGGCCAGGAAAAACTGCTCCTGGCGGGGAGCCGTGCCAAATATCTTTCCGCAGAACAGGCGGGCCTGGACCGGTATCGGGACCGATTTTATTGTCGATACTTCAAGAAAAGCCTTCGCGTAGGTGTAATCGCCGTTCACGGACCGGTCGGTCAGTGATAAAGAGACAACTACGGACAGATCTTTCGCGATGACCTTCACAGAATTGTCCAGGATCATATTCTCGCCCAGATCCCAGTCCAGAGAATCCACAAAATCGAACGAATTCAGACGGTAGTAAGCCAGGTTATTTTCTATCGCGATCGATCTCTGGGTTGAGAAAGGGATGCCCAGGTTGGTCATAAAACCGCCTTTTATCTTGTCCTCATTATGGGAATTAGAATACTGGGCAAAGATCCGCGAGCGCAAGCCCTTTTTAAATATCACCGGTGTCTGGTAGCTGAAATTGGGATAGAATCTTCTACTTTTTGTGCCGTAAATAAGACCCGCGATCCACTGGTGACGACCCTTGACAAAGTCAAAATCAATGAATTCGGCACCCGCCAGGTACAGACCGGGCGTGAAGCCGTTGTCATCGCTGTACCACAGGTAAGGGCAATAAAAGATCTGGTAGGCATCGAACGACGGCAGGGCAAGGATCGGTTTTATTTCAATACGCCGGGGATAATAGTTATTGTAGTAATTCGTCTCGAGCGCGTAGCCGTAGGGATCGATGTGGACGCGCTTGACTTTTTTTGCGGGTGCGCAGTCGATGATCATTGTCTTATCGTGCCCATCGACGTGGTAGATCTGGCCGCCAAGCTCGGTCTCAATGAATACATCGACCGGCACGGGGACGTCGCCGCGGTTGACGATCTCGACCGTGCCTCCGCTTACGCTTTTTATATACCAGTCGCAGAACTCGGTCGTATTGAGAAAACCATGAAAGAACGGCTGCAGGTCCTGCTGGCTGACCGATTCGCACACGGCGATAAAATCAGCGCTCGATGGATGTTTGTACGCGTACTGCCCGTAATATGTCCGCATGATGCTGTCGAACATCGGGCGTCCGAGCATGCCCTCGAGATTTTTCAGCATCAGACCGGGTTTGGCATACGCGGCATTAACGTAAGCCAGCGGGAGTTCAGTGAACTCGTAGCTGGGTGTGAGTACCGGTTTCTCAAGGCCGTTCGTTTGAGTGAGGTAATAAAATAAACGCTGATAATATGGTTCGGTGAGCGGCGGCAGGAAAGGCGATTTCAACAACGATCCCTGCTCGCCATATTTATCTTCAAAATAGCGCATTTCGACGTAAGTGGTGAAGCCTTCGTCGAGCCAGGCTTCGTCGGTCTCGTTATTGCCGATCACACCGTAGAACCACTGGTGGCCGATCTCGTGGGCAATGGCCTGTTCGAAAACGCGCGTGATAGGATCTTCGTCTAAGCCAATGATGACCAGTTGGGGATATTCCATGCCGCCGCCACTGGAGGCGTATCCATCCACGATACTCAAGGTTTTGTACGGGTAAGGACCGAACCATCTTTCGTAACGCTGGACCGCGTCGACCGCATACGTGGACGCGTTCTTCCATTTTTTACGGTCCTTAGCCGTAAAAAAAACGTCGATCGAAATATCACCGACCATCGTCTGCTCGACGTGAAAATCAGGGTCGCACACCCAGGCGAAATCATGGACATTCTCGGCGCTGAACCGCACGGTCTTGCGACCGGCCGAAGGTGGTTTTATATCATCACGGATCAGTGAACGCGTGAATTCCACGTCGGCTGAATCCACCCGTTCACCCGTGACCGCGATCACGTAATTGCCGGGCAGCTCGATCGATACGTCAAACTGGCCGTACTCACCGTAAAATTCGCCCAGCGCGTGATATGGGTCATTATGCCATCCGGCCTGGTCATAAACACACGGTTTTGGATACCATTGGGACATCTCAAAGTGATCCTTGCGGTAGCCCATCCGCGATGTAATGCGCGGAATCTTAACGCCGCAATCTATACGCATGGTCAAAGAATCGCCGGGCATCAGCGTTCCGGACAGGGCTACGGCCATGATCGTTTCATTGATCAAGCAGGACAGGGACTCATCGTTTGCGGTGATGCCGTAGATGTCTATGAAGCTGCGATCCCTGACCGGTACATCCATTATCGTTGAGAAGGAGATCTTTTTCATTTCCCGGGCGAATGTGGTGTTATCATCGCGAAAAGCGTTAGGGTACAGGTGGAAGTATATCGTGTCCAGGGGAGAGGGTGAATTATTGTGATATGTGACATACTCTATACAATTCAAAAACTTGCGCTCGGTGTCGAGGTCTGCGCTGATCGCATAAGAGACGTACTGCTGCCACGCCGCGGCCAGTACCAGGATCAGGATCATCGCGTTAATTATACGGATTTGATTGGAATATTCAAGGGTATCCCGCCGCAGGACTTGACATCCCGTGAATCAGTGGTTATAATCCGGAAAAGGAGGCAATTCATGAATAAAAACATCGGTATTAACGCATGCGCGCTGTTGTTCATTGTTATATGCTCGGTAAACCTATCCTTTGCCCAGTGGATCCCTCAAAACCTTCTGGTAATGCCCGGCCAAAGTTATTATCCGGAGATCGTTGACGTGAACAACGACAGCATTTATGACATCGTCTCGCACTGCAATCCTGGCGGAGTATGGTTATGGGCGAGCGACGGCGGTTACTTGCCAAGCTGGACGCCGCTGGATACGATCACCATGCCGGGTATCTATATGTTTTGCGCTGCGGCCGGTGATTTCAACCAGATCTGTTGTTCTGGTCAGGTAAGGATGGCGCTTAAGGCCTGAGTCCGGTTACTGGAGCGGGAATATCTTTACGTAAGTTTTTTGTTTGAGTTCTTCAATGAGCCGGTCGTAGTGTTTTTGCAGTTCCTGTTCATACAGGTATTGGTAGATCCGTTCCCGCAGTTCGTCGAATTCAAGATGCTTCTCCGGCGTCTTTTCCCGGGCATAAAGCAGGTGATAACCGTAGGGCGTTAGGATCGGTTCGCTGACCTGACCCTGGGCCAGGTCTTTTACCACTTCGTCGAACGGCGGGGTCAGCTGGTTCACATAAAAATCGCCCAGGTCAACGTTAGGATCCATTGAATTGATCTTTGCCAGGCTGTCGAAATTCGCGCCTTGTTCGATCTGTTCCTTGATCCGGCGGGCCAGGTTGGCGACACGGATAGTGTCGGCTTTTGTCGTCTCGACCGTGAGCAGGATCTGCCGTGCCAGGACCCAGTCTGGTCCTTTGTTCAGCACTTCCACGATATGGTACCCGAGGCGAGTGGGGAACGGCTGCGAAACGACCCCGGGTTTGAGCGAGAAAATGACCTTTTCAAATTCCTCGAGCGTTTCGCCTTTCTTGATCCTGCCAAGCATGCCGCCCTGCCGCTTGGAATTTTCATCTTCGGAAAATTCCTGGGCTATGACGCTGAAATCTCCGCCGGCCAAGATCAGTTTGTATACTTCGATAGCCCGGTCGAACTGCTTTTTCAGGGCATCCTCGCCCGGTCTGATGACAAGGAGGATATGGGCGAGCTTTATCCGGCCCGGCATGAACGCGATCGAATCTTTGTTCTGGTCGTAGAACCGGCGGACCGCGATCGGCGATATCATGATCTTGGTGCCCCATTTTTTCATGATCAGTTCCTGCATTAGCATCTTTGTCCGCTGGCTTTCCTCGGCGTTCTTTTTGATCTCCTCAAGGGTAATCCCGCGTTCTGCAAGCCACTTATAAAAATCGGCCTCCGACGGGAAATTCTGCTTGATGTTCTCGATGATCGTCTTTACGCGGCTTTGCAGCTCATCGTTGGAGATCCCGATCGATTCCACTTCCGCCTGCACGACCATGAGCCGGCTGGCGATGAGCTCGTTGAGGACATAGGTCCTGATCTCCTCATCGGTCCCGAACATGGTCTTTGCGGCCGGATCGCTGGCGATGTACGCCGAGTTGGCGGCGACCTCGCTTTCCAGAATGACATCATCACCGACAATGGCGGCGACCTGGTCGGCGAGCGCGCCAAAAACAATAGACAGGAGTGCGATCAGCATCGGCATCGCTGGATCCCCCGGTGTTGTATCCTTATTTCTTGAGCGGCGCCAGGTCGACCGTGATCTTGTATTTTGTCTTAAGACTGTCTACATAGGAGCGCAGGAATTCCTGGTATTTCTGCGACATCAGGTAATTGTAGATCTGGGAACTGTACGTGTTGAAATCGACCTTGGAAAACATTTTTTTCCTGTCGACCATCTTCACGATAAGAAAGGTTCCCTGGACATAAGGGATGATGCCGGACAATTCGCCGGGCTGCATCTTGAAGATCTGCTCCTCGACGGCAAAATCACCAAGACTGCCGCGCGGGATGTAATCGGTGACCACTCTCGGGTCGGCAGGGTTCTCAAGCCTGGTCAGGGAGCGTTCCCTGGCGATCTTGAAGAAATCCGCACCTGATTTGATCTCCGCCAAAGTCCGCGCTGCAAGCTCATAGTTCTGAAGGACGATCTGACCGAGCTTGACCGCGTACAGGAATTCGTCATTATGCAGGTCGAAGTAGTTCCTGACGTCCTGTTCGCCCACGGCCGAGCCGCCGAACTCCCGGCGGACGATCTCCATTGCCAGCAGGTTCTTGCGATACTGGCTAATGACCAGTTTCACCGAATCTTCCTTATCAATGCCTTTTTTCAGGGCCTCGAGATACAGTATTTCCTGTTCTGCCCAGTTGTCAAGAAAGGCCTTGATATTGTCGTCCGAAAGCTTGCTGAGCTCTGATTCGGGAACGTATTTTCTAAGTTCATCAACGGTCAGGACCGAACCGTTGATCCGGACCAGTATGTCGGTGCTCTTTTTTGTGCATGTCGTGATGACCGCGCAGAGCATCAGGCAGGCAATGAGCCCGGTACGCACAAAAGATCTCGGTGTCATTTTTCCTCCTTCTTTGACATCAATTCGCTGACCGCTTTTTCGTTCAACTGGGGATTGTACTTCGCCCGCAGTTCGGTAAAGAGCGTCTCGCGCAGGGATGCGATCGTATTTTCACGGATCTTTGACGAGACTTGAGTGTATACGTCCTGGAGTTTTTTATCCTTGTAGGTTTCCGGATGATCTTTGAAGTATTTAGTGACCATCGCGGAATCGATAACGATCTTTTCAAGAACATTGTCAGAATAGAACTTCTGGTAAAGCAGCGTGTTCAGGGCGCTGCGCAGGTCGTTCTTGATCTTGGGCAGATTTTCGGCTTTCGTTCGGACGGCTTCTTCGTAGAGCAGGTCCGGAAGAAGAGCGCGCTGGACAAGGATCTTGGGGTCGATGCTGGAACGCTGGTATTGGTAACGGACCGCGTCAATGATCGAACGGACCCTGACGATGTTCGTATCCTTGCCGGTCACTTTTTTCACGATCCAGGTATCGAGGTCCTTGTCGGTGATCAACGAATCTGGTTTTAAAAGACTCGCGAACCCTTCATCATTATATTCCACGTGGGCCTTGTCGATGAGCGCCGTCGTAAATTTCTCGCCCAGTTCCAGGGCTTTTTCGCGCAAAAGTGAGCTCTTGATGCTTTCTTTGACGTCATCGAATTTCGGGGTATCAGCCTTCTTGTGTTCGATAACCTTCAGGATATAGAAGTACTCGCCGAAGAGGATGGGTTCGGTCGTAGTACCGAGCTTTGCTTTCTTCACCGCTTCGAATATCTCGGGCGGCAGCGACAGCGCGGAAAAAGAGCCGATGTCGCCGTTCGCCGTTAAAGTGTCCAGCGAATATTTCAGGAGCGAATCGAATTCGATCCCGCGCTTGAGTTCCTTCCCCAGGAACGTTGCCAGCGATTCACTGGGCAGCACTATCTGCGCAAGGTGGTACTGGTCCATGTACTGGTTATACAATTTCTTCGCGTCGTAATCCGAGATCTTGATCTTGTCGATGACCTGTGCCTCGTAAAAACCGCGGGTGATGATATCTTTGCGGTTCGTTTCATAAGCCGCGGTCACAACCGGGTCTTTTTCATACCCCTGTTCCCGCGCCGCGTAGATCACAAGCATCTGATTGACGAATTCATTGATCTTTTCGGTCCTTTTTATCGAATCGTCGGTAGGAGCGAACTGGATACGGCTGTTAAAATCATCGACCGTGTATTGCTCTTTATTGATCGTAAGCAGGACCTTATTGTCGACACAACTGGCAAAAATCGATAATGCCAAACACAGTGCGAAAACGTATTTTAAGTATTTCATGATGTAAGCCTCCTTGACCGAAATTATACACAATCTCGGCATAAAGTCAACCCCGTCTTCCAATTCCCCTCCCCCTTGATGGCAGCATTAAAGATTAAACCCTCACCTTATTCCTCTCCCTTAAAAATGGAGAGGGTAGGGGTGAGGGATAACTGGTGTCCCTGTGGGAGGGAGGATAAAGGTGGGGGTGATTTGTAAATACTCGACTTTCACAAGTCTATAAATTCGAATTTTTGCACTAGTTAAGGTGGTTCTCGACGCTCTCGACTACGCTCTAGACAGGTCCGCTCGAACGGTAAACCACTGATGAACGGCTGAGATTGCTTCGCACGAAGATCACTCGCAATGACACCCCCCACCCTAACCCTCCCCCTCAAGGGGGGAGGATAAAGGTGGGGGTGAAAGGCCCATAAGATTGCTTCGTCTCCCTCGATAAACTCGGGATTCCTCGCAATGACGGAAAAAAGTCTGGATTCCCGTTTGCACGGGAATGACATAGGGCTGAGCTCTTGACAATGGAAGCGTTGATATTATAATGTAAGCAGAGGGTAAAGATGGTTAACCTGCTCATGCTTGTCATATTCGCCGGGACCACCGGTAAGATCCAGGGCGTGGTCAATGACGCGGATTCCGGCGAACCCATTCCCGAAGCGAACATTGTCATCACGGGCACGGGTATCGGCGCGGCCGCGGATGATAAAGGCTATTTCGCCATTTTAAACCTTGTGCCCGGCTCCTACGATGTGGAAGTATCCTGCATCGGATACGAAACCAAGCATATAAAAAAGGTCATGGTTCAGGTCGATAAAACTTCCAGGCTGTCGGTCAGCTTACAGCCGGCGCTGATCGAGATGCCGCCGGTGAGCGTTATTTATAAGCAAAAAGACATTGAAAAGGACTGGACCGGCACGACCTATATTATCAGAAACGAGGAGATTCGCACCCTGCCCATCGATTACACGACCGGCCTGATCCAGTTCCAGCCGTCGGTCGCCCTCATGGATACGTCATTGCACGTGCGGGGCGGCAGGCCGACCGAAGTCGCGTACCTTATCGACAATGTCTCGATCATTGATCCGCTCACCGGCGAACCGGCGATCAACCTTTCAAAGAGCGTCGTCGAGGAGATAATTTTTTTACCGGGCGGCTTTGACGCCGAGTACGGTCGTGCCATGTCCGGCGTCGTCAATGTGATCACGCAGAACCCGATCGGTAGATTAAAAGCGGAAGCATCGGGCAAGAGCGAGCGGGTCATGCCGCTATATTATGATTTCGGCTATGAGAACGCGCAGGCAATCATGCATCTACCATCATTCTTGCGATCGAAAGCGCTGATTTCACTGGACATGATGCACACGGATGACTGGCAGCCCAGGCTGGTATTATTACCGCACAAACAGCGGGATGATTACGCTTTGTATGGCAAGTGGGTAATGGCACCTTCGGGCAAACTTAGGGTGAGTTTGAGCGGAGCACAATCCCATTCCCAGTTTGATTTGTATAACGGGTATCACTGGCGTATGCATCTTGAGCGTTTCCGCTCAGATCTGAAAAAAGGGAATTTGCAGGCTTTTAATTTGAATTATCTGCCGGATTCGCGCAAACTCTTCAACCTGACCTTGAGCCGGCTGTACTCCAGATATGTTTACGGTGTCAGGTTATACAAAGATTACGGTTTGTTCGAAGATTTTGAGTTTAAGGATTACCGCGACCTGGAGTTTTTCATCGGAGCCGGCAGCATAAATAACCCCTTCGGAGTGCGTCGGGCATATGTACCTTATGACGCTGATTATTATGAGTACCGCGACCGGTCATCGCAGGTCTTTAAAGCCAATGCCAGCACAGTGCTGGATATCCACGAGTATCATGAGATCAAAGGAGGCTTGGAATATACCTGCAATATCTTCGATAATTTCACTTATTGGGTCAGCAATGATACGCTTGATCCGATCGTTGATGTATGGAATTACAAACCCGAAGAAGTTTCGGTTTATCTTCAAGATAACATTGACTATAAAGGATTGTATGCGAAGATCGGGTGCCGATATGATTATTTTTCCAGCAAGATCCCAGGTGTGAATCCAAAATCCAATATTTCACCGAGGCTGGGATTCTCTTTTTTAGTTACCGAAAAATTCTTGTTCCGGGCAAATGTCGGCAGGTATACCCAGCCGCCATTGTATGACTGCATGTATAGGTATTATTTGCAGCTGCCATATCCTGATTGGGTGTGGTATTACATGAAAATCATCGGTAATCCCAATCTGGAGCCGGAAAAAACAACAAGTTATGAAGTCGGATGTCAGGGCGCGATCCGCAAAAATATGAACATCACATGCAACGCGTTTTATAAAGACATAACCGGTTTGACCGGGACAAGAGCAATAGAAAATGAAGCTCATATCTACTGGTCTTACTTCAATGTCGAATATGGCAGCGCCAAGGGCATCGAAACAATCCTTGATTATTCCAATTCCGTGTTCACCGGCAAGATATCGTACACGTTATCCTGGGCAAAGGGCACGAGTTCCTATGCCGCTGAAGTCCATGACGATTACTGGCGCGATACGACATATATCCCTTCGGCCGACGAGTATGACCTGGACTTTGACCAGCGCCACCGGTTCCTGGCGCAGGGCACGTTCAGTCTGCCCATGGCGGTCAAACTGCACCTTTTTGGTTATGTCGGTTTTGGTTTTCCCTATGCCGAGCCAAACGCCGAAAACAAGGTTTCAAACGCCCCGCGTTCAGAACTGCAGAAACAAATCGACTGCGTCGTGACCGCGCCCATAAGGATCGGCCGGTTCACGGTGAACGCGCTGGCCGAGGTCATTAATATTTTGGATATCAGGTACCAGAAGACTCCGTACAGTTCGATCTATATGTATTCACCTCCCAGGGCCGAGGAACTTGATGATTACATGACCATGGATGCGCCCTATTATCACCCGGCCGTGGATTTTAACCATGACGGCGTGATCACTCCCCGGGAAGAATATACTGCGCATCAAGACATGTGGAGATTTTATAACCAACAAGCCTGGATTAACGTTAATTCCGCGCCGCGGCGGGCAAGGGTGGGGATAACGCTGAATTTTTGATCCATCTGGACTGGAAGACATAAGCCATTCGGCATGGATGCAGTTATGGTTATTGGTAATTGGTTAATGGTTAAATATTTAACTATATTATTTTCGATTATTTAACCATTTAACGATTTAGCCAAGAATTCTTTTTCATGCGTGGTTCTTGATTTAATATAGAGATTGTATATATTTATTCATGGAAAGGATCATCCTCTACATCACCATTCTGATCACCGCGGCTTTCATTATTATTTCAAAGATCTTCGATCCGATCTGGCTGATCGTGCTCGTACTGACGATACTCTGGTATCACCGTGAAGAAAGCAATATCCGGCCGTTTTTCATTATCAACCTTCTGCTCTTTCTCTGTTATTTCGTTTTTCATTATTTTTCCCTGCTCGTTCCTTTCATAATCGGTATGGGGCTTTCGTATATACTGGCGCCGGCCGTGAACTGGCTGGAAAGGCGGCGCGTGCCCAATGCGGTCGCGATCCTGGCGGTACTCATTCCTTTCATTGTCGTGATCCCGCTGGTCATCTTCATGGTCATATTCGGGCTGGTCGACGAGGTCCAGGTCATGATCAGCAGGATCCCAGATGTCATCCAGTACGTGCAGGACCTTCTGGGGCTTATCATCGCTAAATTATCCAACATTGGGATCAGCATAGATCCGGACCTGATCGCGAATACCGTCACTGACCAGCTGACCAATATCCTGAGCGGTTTTTTCATCACGATCGGGCAGATCGGCAAGGGCATCCGGGATCTGGTCATCATTTTGTATAATCTGGTATTGATACCGCTCTCCGGATACCTGTTCCTTGCCGACCGCAAGAGGATCGCGCTCTGGTTTAAAGAACTGTTCCCCGCGGACGAGCAGGCGCAGGTCAGTGAATTCATCGGCCGGTTGAACATATCGTTCGCCAAGTTTTTCCGGGGACAGCTCCTGCTGATGCTCGTGGTCGGCGTGATCGTCGGGTTTTGCCTGTGGATCCTGGGGATAAGATATTACCTCTTGCTGGCGATCGTGGCCGCGCTGGCAAATATCATTCCGAACGTGGGTTTTATCCTGAGTTTCCTGCCCGCGATCCTGATCGGCGCTTTGAGCCCTTCTCCTTGGGCTGCCTTGATGAAAATATGCGCGGTCTACCTGGGCGAACAGCTCCTGGAAAATTTCCTGCTGGGACCCTTGATCGTCGGCCGGGCATCGCGCCTTAACCCGGTCGTGGTTATGATCGTGCTCGTGCTGGGCGGCGCGGTCTTCGGGATCTGGGGCGTGATCATCGCCGTACCGGTCGCGATCTTCCTGCGCGAATACTTGAATTATTTTTTGGGCCTGAATCTGTAAGATTTTGTCATTCCCGCCCCTGCTTCCGCAGGAGTAAACTTGTCCCCGCATAAGCGGGAAGAAGGAATCCAGAAGATAAAAGAAAATGAAAAAGCCTGGATTCCGCATCAAGTGCGGAATGACATATAAGGATAACGAAAAAAAGAAGGTTCATCGAGAATGCCGAGCCAAAAGGAGAACAATATGAAAAACATGCCCAATCTTACTGGTATCGTAGTTACGTTTTTTTTATCGATAACCGCATCATTACATGCGCAGGTTTTTTTCCCGGTGCAGGACGCGTACGTATCTCAGTACAATCCCACAAGTAATTTCGGTGACGTCGGATGGCTCTGGGTATATAGTGATCTATGGTATGATGGCACGATCGCCCGTAGTCTCATCGAGTTTGACCTCACCAGTATCCCGCCCGGTTCTCCGGTTCAGGCGGCAATGCTCAATATCTATATGTTCAACCAGGCCGGGAGCGACATGATCGTAGAGCTGCATTCGGTGCTGCAGCCCTGGAGCGAAATGACCGTCACCTGGAATAACCAGCCGGTGCATGACACCAACATCGTCGCTCTCCTGCCTTACCAGGATTATGGCTGGTGGCATTTCCCGGTCACCGGGATCGTGCAAGACTGGATAAATAATCCCGTCATCAATAACGGCCTTAAGATGAAACATCAGGTTGAACAGTATCCTGACAGCCTGGGCTACGCCGTTTATTTTTATTCGCGCGATACGACCCTGGAACAACCGAATCTCGAAGTGATCCTGATGGATGTCGAAGAGCAAGAAGCCGCGGCTATACGGCCGCTGAAGGTTTTTCCCAACCCCGCGCGCGGGCAGTTGATCCTGGAAACGAGCACCGCCCTGGATGCGCCATTTCGGTTCGCCTGGTATGACCAGACCGGCAGAAAAATCCGGAATGCGACAAGCCAGGCGTTCAGAGCAGGAAACCACAGGTGCATATTATCAACTCATAATCTGATCCCGGGAGTATATTTTCTTAAAGTTGAAGATGATAAAGGTGCCTATTTTAAACGGGTAGTCATAGTGGAGTAATCACAAAAAGTATCGGTTACTCAAGTTCCCTCCGCCGAAGAGATCTTAAAACAAAAGGGCACCGGTATTATGCCGGTGCCCTTTATCATTGAAAGTGATGCCTGTTATTCTTTTCCTTTTGCCGCAGGTTCTGCCTTAACTTCGGTTTCGGCCTCAGCCTCGGCAGGTTTTACCGCCTCGAGGTCCAGAGCTAATTTCTGATATTCCCGGATGCCGGTACCCGCCGGAATGATCCGGCCCACGATCACGTTCTCCTTTAGTCCTTCGAGCCGGTCGAGCTTACCTTCGACCGCGGCGTCGGCCAGGACCTTTGCTGTTTCCTGGAAGCTCGAAGCCGAGAAGAACGATTCGCTGGAAAGCGCGGCCCGCGTGATACCCAGTAGTATCGGTCTATAGGTCGCCGGTTTCTTGCCGTCCACCAGCGCCTGCTGGTTGATAATGATGACGCGGCGCTTGTCGACGATCTCGCCGCCGACGAACGGCGTGTTGCCCGGGTCCTCGATCTTGACCTTTTGGAGCATCTGGCGGACGATGACCTCGATATGCTTGTCGTCGATCTTCACGTCCTGGATGCGGTACACTTCGAGGATCTCGTTGACCAGGAACCGCTGGGTTTCCATCGGCCCTTTGATTTTAAGGATATCATGCGGGTCAATAGCTCCCTCGCACAGCGGGTCGCCGGCGCGCACGTGCTCGCCGGAGTGGACTTTCAGGTACCGCGTGGTCGGGATCTTGTACGCGCGGACATCGCCGACATCGGGCGTAACCGCGATGTTCCAGATACCTTTTTCCTCGTCAATGTCGCTTACGCCGTCGATCTCAGATACGATCGCCGGGTCTTTCACGAATTTGGCTTCCAGCAGTTCTTCCACGCGCGGCAATCCACCGGTGATATCCTTGCTCTTGCCGATCTCCTTTGGTATTCTGGCGATCAGGGTGCCGCCACTGATCTCGTCGCCGTCCTTGACCAGCAGGTACGCGCCCGCCGGAATGGAAAAAGTCTTAAGGTTTTTACCCTTCTTATCCTGGAGATGGACTTTGGGATGGTGTTTGCGCAGACGGTCTTCCACGATAATAAGCTGCTTGCCGCCCGACCGCTCGTCGACCCAGTTCTCCTGGAGCGTGACCCCGGGGATGATGTCCGCGAACTTGATGACGCCAACGGCCGGTGACACGATCGGGATCGAGTACGGGTCCCACTCGAACAGGATGGCGCCGACATCCACCTTGGTTCTGGGCTTAATGTAGATCACGGCGCCGATCGGTATATTGTAATTGTAACCCATCTTGCGACCTTCGCTTTTGATGACAAGGCGGGCTTTGTCGTTAAGACTGACGATCAGTCCGTCCGGCCGTTCCGCACCCGAGAGGTTCTCAAAACTCACCTCGCCTGAGTACTCCGCGAATTTTGACGTGCTCTCCGCGATACGCAGAGCCGCGCCGCCGCCGTGGAAGGTCCTCAACGTGAGCTGAGTGCCGGGTTCGCCGATCGACTGCGCGGCAATGATGCCCACGGCTTCGCCGATCTCGACCATCTTGCCTGTCGCCAGGTTCCGGCCGTAGCATTTCGCGCACAGACCGACTGGTGCTTCGCAGGTCAGGATCGAGCGGACTTTCACCCGTTCAATCCCGGCCTTTTCGATCTTCATGGCCGTGTCGTCCGATATCTCCTGTCCCGCTTTCACCAGGACTTCCTCGGTGACCGGATCGATGATGTCGACCAGGGCAACGCGGCCGGTGATGCGTTCGCTCAGGGGTTCCACGATCTTTTCACCTTCCTTAAGCGCGCCGATCTCCTGGCCCATGATCGTACCGCAGTCGTCGTGCGTGATCGTGACGTTCTGGGCGACATCGACTAGGCGCCGCGTCAGGTACCCGGCGTCAGCGGTTTTCAATGCCGTGTCCGCAAGACCTTTGCGCGCACCGTGGGTCGATATAAAGTACTCCAGCACGGTCAGACCATCCTTGCATGATGATTTGATCGGTGTTTCGATGATCTGCACCGCAGTGACCTTGCGCTGGGGTTTGGACATGAGACCCCGGAGGCCGCAGATCTGGCATGCCTGGTTTCGGGAACCGCGGGCACCCGATTCAACCATCATGAACAGGGGATTGAATCCATTCTGGTCTTTGCTGAGTTCGCTGATAAGCTCTTCCTCGATCTCCATGCCGACCTTGGTCCAGGTGTCGATGACCTTGTTGTACCGCTCGCTCTCGGATATCAGACCGCTCTTGTGCGCGCGGTTGATATCGGTGATCTCTTTGGTGCCCCGCGCCCAGATCTTATCCTTGTTCCGGGGGCTGATCATATCGTCGATGCCGATCGTCAAGCCTGACCTCGTCGCGTATTCAAAACCGAACTTCTTGAGGTTGTCGAGCAGTTCCACCGTCTTTTCCGTGCCGAACCGGTGCAGGCTGTCGTCGACGATCCCGGCCAGGGCTTTCTTGTTGATGGTGATATTCTTGAACCGCATTTCCGGCGGTATCAGGTCGTTGAAAATGACTCTGCCGGCTGTGGTGTCGATGATCTTCTTGTTGTAAAGGTACTTGATCGGCTGGTGCAGCGTGATGGCTTCGTTGAACAGGGCGTGGTTTATCTCATCGATCGAAGAGAGTATTTTGGGCTTGCCGGTTCCGGCTCTTTCCTTGGTAAGAAAGTGCAAACCAATGACCATATCCTGGGTCGGGGTCATGACCGCTCGGCCGTCAGCCGGTTTGCGGATATTGTGGATGGACAGCAGGAGCAGATAGCATTCCATTATCGCTTCGGGCGACAGGGGAACATGAACGCTCATCGTATCGCCGTCAAAGTCGGCATTGTAAGGAACGCAGACCATCGGATGAATGGCGATCGCCCGGCCTTCCTTGAGCACGGGGAGGAATGCCTGGATCGAGATCCGGTGCAGGGTCGGCGCGCGGTTGAGCATGACCGGATGGTCCCTGATCACATCTTCGAGGATCTCGTAGACCTCGGTCGAACGCGCCCGGACTAGACGGCGGGCGTTCCGCTCGGAATCGACCACGCCGCGCTCCTCGAGTTTCCGCGCGATCATGGGCTTGAAAAGTTCGAGTGCCATTTCCTTGGGGATGCCACACTGGTAGAGCTTAAGCGATGGGTCGACGACAATGACCGACCGGCCTGAATAATCAACGCGCTTGCCCAGCAGGTTCCTGCGGAACCGTCCTTGTTTTCCCTTGAGGGCGTCGGCCAGTGATTTCAGAGGACGGTTGCCCCGGCCCTTGATCGGCCGCGAGCGCCGCGAATTGTCCAGGAGCGCGTCGATCGCGTCCTGGAGCATACGCTTTTCATTGCGGACAATGACTTCCGGCGTTTTGATCCCTGAGATCAGGGATTTTACCCGGTTGTTCCTCGTGATAACCCGTTTGTAAAGGTCGTTCAGGTCCGACGTCGCGTACCGGCCACCCTCGAGCGCCACCAAAGGCCTCAGGTCAGGCGGTATAACGGGGATCTTGGTCAGGACCATCCATTCCGGCCGGTTGCCGGAAAGACGCAGGGCTTCCACGAGCTTTAGCTTGTTCAGCAGCTTCGTGCGCCGCGCCGGCAGAGTTTCTTTTTCCAGTCGGATCCGCAGGTCGCTCGACAGGTTTTCCAGGTCGATCTCCTTGAGTAATTCATACACCGGGCTTCCGCCCATGTCGGCCTTGAACCCTTCGTATTTGGCTTCCCGGGCCGCCTGGAATTCCTCTTCGTTCAATATCTCACCCTTGGAGTGCGGGGAATTGCCTGGTTCCAGTACGACATAAGCTTCGTAATTGAGGATGGTTTCCAGCTGGTTGATGGAAAGGTCGAGCAGGAGTCCGATCTTGCTGGGCGGGATTTTGTAAAAGAAGATATGGGCGACGGGAACGGCAAGGTCAATATGCCCCATCCGGTCGCGCCGCACCGAGGCCGCAGAGACCTCGACCCCGCACCGGTCGCAGATCGTGCCCCGGTATTTTGCTTTCTTGTACTTGCCGCAGGCACATTCAAAATCCTTTACCGGTCCGAAGATCCTTTCGCAGAAAAGGCCATCTTTTTCGGGCCGCTGCGTGCGGTAATTGATCGTGTCGGCGCGCGTCACTTCTCCTTTTGACCAGGAAAGGATCGTTTCAGGGGAAGCCAGGCTGAGCCTGATTCCGTTGTAACCCATCTGATCGGGTTCGTCATGCGAGCTACTTCTCATCGGATTCCTCCCCTCTTTCAAATATCACGTTAAAGCAAAGTCCCTGGAGTTCTTTCAGGAGCACGTTGAACGAAGCCGGAGCACGGGGCCGTGGCGGGTTCTTGCCCCGGATCAGGGCTTCGTACATGGCCGCGCGGCCTTCGACGTCATCGGATTTGACGGTCAGCATTTCCTGCAGTGTATATGCAGCGCCGTAGGCTTCAAGGGCCCAGACTTCCATCTCTCCCAGACGCTGGCCGCCAAACTGCGCTTTTCCGCCCAGCGGCTGCTGCGTGATGAGCGAGTAAGGTCCGCTTGAGCGGGCGTGCATTTTTTCGTCGACCATGTGGATGAGCTTGAGCATGTACATCTGACCCACAGTGACCTTGGATCCAAAGGGCAGGCCGGTCTTACCGTCCCGCAGCATGACCTGGCCGTCTTCCGGTAGGTTCGCTTCCTTTAATTTATTCTTTATCTCACCAACGGTCGCGCCGTTGAACACCGGTGTGACCGCGTAAAATTTCAGCTTGTCGGCCGCCCAGCCAAGATGGGTTTCCAGGATCTGTCCCACGTTCATACGCGATGGCACTCCCAGCGGGTTCAAGACGATATCGATCGGCGTGCCGTCGGCTAGGAACGGCATGTCCTCCTCGGGCATGATCTTGGCCACGACGCCCTTGTTACCGTGCCGGCCGGCCATTTTGTCGCCGACCGCGATCTTTCTTTTCTGGGCGATGAATATCTTGACGACCATGAGCATGCCGTACGGGAGTTCGTCGCCGCGCGTAAGCTTGTCGTCCTCGGTCTTTTCATCCGCGAAGATCCTCAGGAGGTTCTCCTCGCCTTCCAGCACGATCTTCTCCACTTTTTCGTTGATCTTGGCGTTATCCGTGAACTTCTCGTCCGCTACGACTTTGGTCGCATTAAGGGTGCCGAAAAATTCTTCATTAAACGTGCTGCCCTTTCTCAAAAGTACCCTGCCTTTGTCGTCCCGGATCGTGGATGCGGCGGTCTCGCCGTCGATAGTGCTCTTCAGCAGATCGTTGCGCAGGGTTAGCGCTTCATCCTTGAGCAGCTTGAATTCGTCCTTGAACTTTTTCGTGCGTTCTTTGATCACAAACTCGGCCAGCGGATCAGTGGTCCGCCGGGTGAGGACCTTGACATCGATGACCACGCCTTCGACGCCAGCCTCGACCCGCAGCGATGTGTCCCTGACATTGGTGGCTTTCTCCACGAAGATCGCCCGCATGAGCCGTTCTTCGGGGGTCAGCTCGGTCTCGCCTTTGGGCGTGATCTTGCCGACTAAGATGTCGTCGGGACCGACTTCCGCACCGATCCTGACGATCCCAAACTCGTCGAGGTCCTTGATGAGGAAGTCAGGCACACCGGGGATATCCCTGGTGATCTCTTCGGGGCCCAATTTCGTCTCCCGAACCTCGCAGTCTGATTCCAGGACATGCACCGATGTAAAAGCATCGTTCTTGACCATCCGTTCGCTGACCACGATCGCATCTTCAAAATTGAATCCCAAAAACGGCATGAACGCGACGAGGATGTTCTTGCCCAGCGCCAGAACGCCTTCCTTGGTGGCGTATCCATCGGTCAGGACGTCGCCTTTCTTGGTTTTCTGCCCGGGCTGGACCAGCGGTTTCTGGTGGATGCACGTGTTCTGGTTGGATCGCAGGAATTTGGCGAGTTGATATCTCTTTTTTATGCCCTTGCTGTTCTCGATGATGATTTTGTTCGCGTCAACGTATTCGACCTTGCCTTCCTCGTCGGCCAGCAGCAGGTTGCCGGAATTACGGGCGACCCGTTCTTCCATGCCGGTCCCGACCAGCGGAATATCCGGATTGATCAACGGGACCGCCTGGCGCTGCATGTTGGATCCCATCAGCGCCCGGTCGGCATCGTCGTTCTCAAGGAAGGGGATAAGCGCGGCCGTGGGACTGAAAACCTGTTCCGGCGAAACGTCCATTAGATCGACGTCCTTGGGCGAAGCCATGGGAAAATCGCCTTTTTGACGGCACAGGACCTGGTCCGTGACTATTTTTTGCGCTTTATCCAGGGGCGTGTTCGCCTGGGCGATGGTATGGAGGTCTTCTTCGTCAGGCCGCAGAAAAACCACCTTGTCCTTGACATTGCCATTCTCCACGATCCAGTACGGCGCGACAATGAATCCGTATTTATCTATCTTGGCAAAACTCGCAAGGCTGGAAATGAGACCGATATTCGGTCCTTCCGGCGTTTCAATGGGACAGATCCGCGAATAGTGGGAATAATGGACGTCCCGAACTTCGAATCCAGCGGTTTGCCGGGTCAGGCCGCCCAGACCAAGAGACGAGATCCTTCGTTTGTGCGTCATCTCGGATATCGGGTTGGTCTGTTCCATGAACTGCGACAGCTGGGAAGTTGTGAAGAACTTATTAATGATGTTGGAAACCAGGTGCGGATTGAGCAGGTCTTGAGGCGAGAGCGCCGATTCTTCCATCAGGGAAGCGCGCTCCTTGATATTTTGGATCAGCTGGGTGATCGCCAATTTAAACTGCGTTTCCAGCAGTTCACCGACCCGGCGTACCCGCCGGTTGCCAAGGTGATCAATATCGTCGGATGGGAGATCGCCGCTGACAAATTTAAAAAGTTTACGGAGGATCTGGATAAGGTCATCGACCTCGAACTTCGTGTCATGGGCGTGCTTGGTCGTGCCCAGGCAGGCGTTCAGTTTGAACCGGCCGACCTCGCCGAGGTCAAAGTGATTTTTGTCAAAGAGCAGGTTGTTGATATATGTCGTCGCGATCTCCAGGGTCGGCGGTGGCATCGAGCGGAGTAAAGTGTAGATCTTCCTCGAAGCCTCTTCCTTGCTGGTCGTCTTGTCTTTTTTAAAGGTGTTGGTCAATATGGTCACGCCGATATCATGGGAATCAATGATCTTGACCTTCTTGATCCCCTTGTGGGACAGGAATTCATAGTTCGAATCATCGATGAGCTCGCCGCAAGCCAGGCTATTCTCACCGTCCTCGACCGTTTCGGCAAGGAAAAAATTCTTGGCATCTTTGAGGTCAACTTCCTTTATGGGGAAGAACAGCTTAATGATATCCTCGTTCTTTTCATAACCCAGGCTTTTCAGGAAGGTCGTGCCGAGGAGCCGGCGACGGCGGTCCAGGATCGCATAAAAGATGTTCAGGTGGTCGACGATATATTCGATCCACTGCCCATGATAAGGGATGATCATGGTCGAGTACTCGGCGCTCTCCTCGCTGAAATAGACCCCGGGCGAGCGGTGGATCTGGTTGACGACGACTCGTTCTACGCCATTGATGATGAAAGTCCCGCGGTGAGTCATGAGCGGCAGGTCGCAGAGGTAGATCTCCTCTTCGACCACGGGCCTGAGCTCGCCACTTTCTTCTTTGCTAACCAGGCGGAAACTGACCTTTAGGGGCGCTGCGAATGTAACGCCTTTTTCGATCGCTTCCTGGACCGAGTATTTTGCAGCGCTCAACCGGTGCGAAACATAAACCAGCCGGTATTTATTATGAATATCGGATACCGGGAACTGTTCGTCAAAAATGCGCTTGACCGAATAACGCATGAACTGATCATACGACTCGGTCTGGATCTCAAGTAGATGCGGCATTTCAAAGGACGTTTTGCGCTTTGAGAAATCAATGATATTTCTCATAAACCTCCTAAAGCAGTGCGGATAATGATCCGCAGTACCGTATCACTTTTGGTTCGCAGGGTGCGTTTCCTGCGAAATCGAGCCTTTAAGCGATGATGATCCTGCGGTTCCTGCGAGTGCAGCGATGCTGCAATTCATTATGTCGTAAAATTACTTCAGTTCAACCGTCGCGCCGACTTCTTCCAACTTGCTTTTCATGTTCTGCGCTTCTTCTTTTGTCGCTCCTTCTTTCAAAGCCTTAGGCAGATTATCCACGATGTCCTTGGCTTCCTTCAATCCGAGACCGGTAAGCTCCCGAACCACTTTGAGGACCTGGATCTTCTTGTCGCCGCAGGCGGTCATTACGACCGAGAAATCCGTCTTTTCCTCGGCTGCAGGCTGCGCTGCACCAGCCTGGCCCTGGGCGGCGACGACCTGGACCGGAGCGGCTGCGGACACGCCGAATTTTTCCTGCAGAGTTTTTACTAATTCCGAGAGTTCCAGAACTGATAAAGCGCTGATGTCTTCGACTAATTCTTCAACAGATCGCTTTGTTTTGGTTGTCATTTTGCCTCCTTACCTTTCATGTTAGTGCTTACTGCATCAAGCGTGTAGATGAGATTCCTGATAGTCCCCTGCAGGACGCCCACCAGATTCCCCGCGATGTTCATGGATCCGAGAAGCTGAGCGATCAATACTAGCCTGGAGGGGATCCGGGACAGCTGGGTCACCGCCTGGGTATCATAAAACGAACCTTCGATATACCCGCCTTTGATCTTTAGATTAGATGTTTCCTTAAGAATTTTTGCCAGCACCACCGGGTCATCGTAAGCGATCGCGATCCCGGTTGATCCCACGAAAACGGACTTGAGGGTCGTTTCTTCAAGACCAAGATCCCGGAACGCGATACTGCCCAGGGTGTTTTTTATGACCAGATATTCACCCTTGTGTTTTTTTAATTCGCGGCGCAGTCCTTCCAGGGTATGCACGGTCAGTCCGGTGAAATCAGTGAAGTAGAATCCTTTTCCTTCTTTGATGATATCCCGGCTCTTCTGTAGTATTTCGTTGTTCTTGGCTGACGGCATTACGCGCCTCCTTTGTTCTTCAGAAGTTCTTTTTCGTCTACCCTGACGGCCGGTCCGATCGTGGATGACAGCGTGACGGACCTGACGAACTGCCCCTTTACGCTGGCCGGCTTGACCGCCAGCAGGTCTTCGATAAAGGTCGAGACATTCTCGCACAGTTTTTCGGCGTCGAACGATATTCTGCCGACCGAACTGTGGATGCATCCGCCCTTATCGGTCTTGAATTCGATCTTTCCTTTTTTCAAGGCCTTGACCTGGCTGCCGACATCAAAGGTTACCGTACCCGATTTAGGGGAAGGCATAAGTCCCTTGGGGCCCAGGATCTTTCCCAGCTTACCGACCTCTGACATGGAATCCGGCGTGGCGATCATGATGTCGAAATCGAACCACCCGCCCTTTATTTTTTCGATGAATTCCTCGAACCCCACGAAATCGGCACCCGCGTCCTTCGCTTCTTTTTCTTTTTCACCCTTGGTCAGGACCAGGATCTTTTTCTGGCGTCCCGTGCCGTGCGGCATATTGGAGATACCGCGCACCTGCTGGTCTTGTTTCTTGATGTCAATGTTCAACTTGATCGAGATATCGACCGACTCGTCGTATTTCGCGTTAGCGATGGATTTGACTTTTTCGATCGCTTCCTTCAGGGGATATGGTTTGGCTTCGACCTTGGTCTTCTGTTCGCGGAATCGCTTAGAATGTTTTTGTTTCATCCTTCCTCCACCGTAATGCCCATGCTGCGCGCCGTTCCGGCGATTATCTTGATGGCCTGTTCCAATGACTGCGCGTTAAGATCTTTCATCTTCCGCTGGGCGATATCCTCGACCTGTTTCTTGGTCACTTTGCCGACCTTCTCCCGGTTAGGTATCGCCGAACCTTTGGCAATGCCCGCCGCCTGCTTAAGAAGAACTGCGGCCGGGGGGCTCTTAAGGATAAAGGTGAAGGTTCGGTCATTATAGATCGTCACGACCGCGGGGATGATCAGTCCCGCGAGGTTCTTGGTATCGGCATTGAAGGCCTTGCAGAATTCCATTATATTCACGCCGTGCTGGCCCAGAGCAGGACCGACCGGAGGCGCAGGCGTGGCGCTGCCGGCGGCGAGCTGCAATTTAACGATAGCGATAACTTTTTTAGCCATGCCTAAACTCCTTTAGCTGCCCAAATGGTAACTGGTTAAAAGGTTAAATGGTAAAATCTGTGTTTCATTTAACCAATTGTTATTTAACAATTTAACCATATTTTAGAAGCTCTTCAGCTGGTGGAAACCCAACTCGATGGGCGTTGGTCTTCCGAATATAACCACGACGACCTTAACCTTTTCCCGTTCAGGGTATACGGCTTCGATCGTTCCGATAAAATCGGTGAAAGGACCGTCAATGACCGTGACCCGCTCGCCTTTGGCAAACGGGATCTTGGTGATGACCTTTGTTTTGGCTTCTTCCACCTGGGTCAAGAGCGCATCCTTTTCTTCTTCGCTCAACGGTATCGGTTTATTCTTCAGGCCGAGGAAATGCGTGACACCCGGGATCGAGTTGACGATCTGAAGCGTTTCATCGGATGGATCCATTTCGATGATGATGTAGCCGGGGTAGAGCCTCCGTTCCTCAACGATCTTTTTCCCTTTTTTGACCCGCACCAGGTTTTCGATGGGGATGATGATCTTGCCAAAACGCTCGGCCATGTTCTTTTCGTTGATCACGCGTTGTAAGATCCGCTTGACTTTCTGCTCGTGCCCGGTCAGGGTATGAACGACGAAGCACTCCATGGGTTATTTCACCACCAAGCTAAGAGCGGAAGAAAAAATCGTATCCAGGATAAAAATTATGATGGCCATCAACGCCGATATTATGATCACCACGATCGTGGAGTTCATAAGTTCGCTGCGCGTCGGCCACGCCACTTTCTTCATTTCATTCCAGATCTCTTTCAAGTAATTGATCAATCTATTTATCACGATTATCTCGATTTGTTGGCAGGCCTGGAGGGATTTGAACCCCCAACCCTCCGGTTTGGAGCCGGATGCTCTGCCGTTAGAGCTACAGGCCTACATTTTTCTTTTATTTCACCTCTTTATGCTGAGTGTGCTTCCGGCAGAACCGACAGTACTTTTTGACTTCCAGACGGGCTTGTTTCTTTTTGTCCTTGGTCGTCGTATAATTCCGGTTCTTGCAACTCTGGCAGGCAAGTGTGATTATGATCCTCATGTTTTATTTAGCCCTTTCAACCATTTTCTATTTAACCATTTAACCATTTATTCTATTATTTTAGTGACGACGCCGGCGCCCACGGTCTTGCCGCCCTCGCGGATGGCGAACCGCAAACCTTCCTCGATCGCCACCGGCGTGATCAGCTCAACCTCAAAATTGGCATTGTCGCCCGGCATCACCA